>JBAXRM010000109.1:0-16456 GCA_037131225.1 Nostocales cyanobacterium ELA583
AATCTAATTCTGTCAGTAGAATCTCAGTGGCTGTCTTCCCTGAGAGTGTCAAATACTATATAGGCATCAAAATAACTAAAAATTATCCTTCATGCCGCGAATTCGGGCAAAGGTTTGGATGCCATCATCACTCTTTGCTGTTGCTTGTAGAGATGGTTCTTCCCAGCGTAAAAAAGGATTTGTGAGTTTTTCTAATCCCAGCATTGATGGAACTGTCGCCACATTAGCCTCCCGTTGAGCCTTAACATCCTGGTAACGTTTTTGTAAATCTGTATTTTCAGCATCTACAGTTACAGCAAACCGCAAATTGCTTAAAGTGTATTCGTGGGCGCACCAAACACGAGTATGATCAGGTAAACCCCGGATTTTACTTAAAGAATCTACCATTTGCCCCGGTGTGCCTTCAAATAACCGACCACAACCGCCAGCAAACAATGTGTCACCACAAAACAATTCTCCAGGCTCTCCTGGACTTGCTGGGGGGAAATAGTAAGCAATATGAGCGCGAGTATGTCCAGGTACAAAGAATATATTAGCAGTGCGATCGCTAAATTGGATGCGATCGCCTTCTTGCAAAAACACTTTCTGTCCCGGAATTCTCCCTCTATCTTCTACACCTCCATAAACTTTCACATCAGGAAATGCTTTCATTAATTGTGTATTTCCCCCCACATGATCACCATGATGATGAGTATTAAAAATTGCTACTAATTCAGCCTTGAGTTTTCCCAGTTCCTCTAAAACTGGTTCTGCTTCCGCAGGATCAACAACAGCCGCAATATTCCTAAGTGGATCATGGAGTAAAAATATATAATTATCTGAAAGTACCGATAAACGAATGATTTGCATGAGCTTTTCTCCCACAAAAATTATGATTAGTAATTAAAAAAGTCATTTATCTAGTTGAGACTGGTAATTGGTAATTGGTAATTAAGATACCTATTTTCATCCTGTTAATCCTTAAATCCTAGAAATCCTGATTCAGATAATGTATTTTTTTATCCTATTAATCCTTAAATCCTGGAAATCCTGATTCAGACAATGTGTTTATTCATTCTGTTAATTGGACATATAAATAATTAACCCAGTTTAATTAATGTAGGGGCGCAGGGTCTGCGCCTTAATGATATTGCTAAGACCAAGAATCTAAATCCAAAGACTGCATTCCCTCACTTTTAACATAATCTAATAAACCTCCCAACTGCCGCCAAACAAAAAAGCAAGTTAGAAAACTCATTGGTAAACCGATACTTAAAGCCATTCCAGCAGGAAAACCAAATATCTCGAAACCAGAACAAAGAAATAAGCAAGAACCACCAGTAATACCAATAAATGGTACTAATAATTGTTTATAAAAAGAACGGGTATTAGTCTTTTCTTTAGCAGACTTATCCTGTGGCCATTGTTGGACAATTACTTTTAATGTCCCAGCTAAAGCTAACCCAGAAGTGAAAGCAGTGAGAAAACCAACTAATAGTAAAAAGTAAGGTGGTTGCAGAGGGTAATAGTACATTAAAACTCCTGGTTGTTATTAAAATTCGTTTTTATTTGGTAATAGATTATTTGGCTAAAATAGCCGCTACCCCTTCCCTAGAAAACTCTGTTAATAGGCTAATTGCCACATTTAGTAAGCGATTTGGGGGTAAATCATCCTTAACCAAATCCCACAGTCGTTGGACTTCTTCCGTGTGCAAACGGTCATCTTCAGTAATGGCTAAGACTAACTGACGACGCAGAAATTTACCCTCTTCGGAAAGGATGAATTCCAAACCCATTTTCGCTGTTGGTAAAACATCAAATTGGCTATCAGTACGAGCAATGGTAATTAGGTTTTCTAACCTTTGCCACTGAAATTTACCATTTTTAAACAACACATTCAATAGCCGCCGCCGTAATGCAGGAGATTCTCCAGTTAATAACCGCCGTGCTATATATGGATAACCCACTTCCACAATTTTGAAATCTGGGTTGAGACTCAGCGCAATTCCTTCTTGTGTCACCAAAGACCGAATAATCAAAGCAAACTTTGCCGGCACGCGGAAAGGATATTCATACATCAATTCCGAGAACTCATCAGTAATGGTTTTGAAGTTGAAATCCTGGACATTTTTACCAATAGCGTTTCCTAGTACCGCTTCTAATGCTGGCACAATCGGCGCAATATTAGTGTTTGCTGCCAAAAAGCCCAAATTGACAAAATCTTCGGCTAAGTCAGCGTAATCCTTATTTACCAAATGCACTAAGGCATCAACTAAACTTTCTTTAGTTGTTTCCTCCAATTGATCCATCATGCCAAAATCAATGTAAGCCATGCGACCATCAGCCATAGCGAACAAATTACCAGGATGAGGATCAGCATGGAAAAAACCATGCTCTAATAGTTGTTGTAAACCAGTAGTTACACCTGTTTGAATGATTGCTTCTGGGTCTAAACCTACAGATTGGATATTCTGGGTATCTGTGAGTTTAAAGCCATTAATCCATTCCAGAGTTAAAACATGATTACTAGTATAATTCCAGTAAATACTGGGAACTTTTACTTGAGGGTCATTACGGAAATTATGGGCAAACTTTTCCGCGTTCCGTCCTTCATTGATGTAATCAATTTCCTCAAATAACTTTGTCCCAAACTCGTCCACAATTAAAGTTAAATCGTGACCAAGATTCAGAGGTAGCCAGGGAGCAAGCCAACTAGCCGCCCAACGCATGAGATACAGGTCTCTTGTCAGTAACGGGCGTAAATTAGGGCGTTGTACCTTGACAGCCACTTCTTCACCACTGAGTAAGCGACCCCGGTAAACTTGTCCTAAACTAGCCGCTGCTACGGGTCGAGAGGAAAGTTCCCGAAAAACTTCGCCAATTGAGCGGTCTAGTTCTGTTTCAATAATCTGATATGCCAGATCATTGTCAAAAGGTGGTAACTGGTCTTGTAGCTTGATTAATTCTACTAAAAAATCTTTGCGGATTAAGTCAGGACGAGTGGAGAGAGCTTGACCAACTTTAATAAATGTTGGGCCCAGATCGGTAAGTAGGGTTCGCAACTGGGTAGCGCGTTTCCCTTGATTTTCCTCCACCTGGTCTTGCCAGTCGTCCCACTTAAGACTGAATATAAATCCGGCAAAAGACCAGACGATTACTAGTAGTCGTCCCCAAGCTAACCAGGGACGGTAACGAAAGTAACGAGCGATCGCTTCTGGATTATACTGCTTTAATTCAGCAAGTTGATACTGACCCACGCCTTTATTTGCCTCTCAAACTGGGAAATTTACATACTGAATAATCTCCTGAATGCTAACTTAGTTGTTGGCACAGGAAAATAGTTGTTTTTGGTTTAGAAACAAACTTTAACTATATCTAGGAGCAATAGGCGACTAACTAGGCCTATTTCGCTAGATTTATTTATCTATTTCTTAATTATACTTTATAAAAGTACAAACTTTTTGTGTGTATTTGGGGTATTTTATCTTTTCTTAATAACTAAACCCTTTCCATAAGGTAGTTAATTTGGAAACCATTCAGCAAGAAATCTCAATCCCCCATGCAATTGACTGAAAAACACTGATATTCTTTAACTCAAGACATAACTTGCTTAGTCAGGCTGATACCAAACAGAGTATAGGACTTATCCTCTAAAGCATTGGCGAACTCTTTTCTTCCTTCTTTCTCCGTTAGTTTCACGAAGTTTTCGCCATGATGAGCAGAAGAAGATAAAGGGGAAAGAAGTGAAAATAAGTGCAAGAGGAGGATAAACAAAAATAATCTGTCTTTAGCTAGAGTAAATGGCTAAAAATGACCACTATGGATTAAGGACGACTGAAAGTGAGGTAGTCTGCAATAACTATAGCTGAAAGAGAGCAACAAATTCTGCGAGTCAAAGAAGGAAGCTTTCAACCAGAGCTAGAAGAAGCATTAGAGTAATTATTGCGAGAAAAAGTGGTAGAAACAGTCAAAATCACTCTAGAATCCGCTCTTGTAGAGGAAGTAACAGTAAATCAGTCGGAAATGGGTAATAAAAAACCTCGGCATTTTCTATCCTTGTTATTGCTTAACACTTAATAAATATTTATACTCATTGTAAAGGTGAGATGCTCCCCTCCTTACTTGCGGGGAGGGGAGCATCTCATTCAACTGCAAAACACCATATTTAACCAGTGTAGATATGAGCCAATCTCAAGCGTCGAATCATCTCGCGACGCACTTCATTTTTAACTCGTTCACCACGTCTCCAATGTTCTAATTGAATATTATCAATATAGAACCTTACAGAAAATTGCATAGCAGAACCTTGAATATCTGTAATTTGAATTTGTGGTTCTTTCCAAGCAGTAGATGACTCCTTAAAGTTGCTTTCTATCCAATCTAAAAATTTTCCTGCGTAGTCATCTAATCTAGTTTCATTCACTCCTGGATTAGAAATTATCTGAAACAATTTATTAAGTTTGACTTTTAGAAGTTCAATCTTTTGTTCCCATTCATCAGGCAAAATATTTTGATCTTCCAGCACTAAATCTGGATCTTCTAACCAAGCTTCATACCAAGCTCTCACTAAACTAATCAGGTTTTGTTTTTCGGTGGATTCTTCCTCTAACCAAGAGCGTTGTCGTTTACCCTTACGTTCTGTAATCACAACCATTCCCATCAGGTCTAATATCTCTATATAGTCCTTTTGCAGAACTTTCAATTCTAGTGTATCTAAACCTCCCTTTTCTAAAATTTGAATTTCTTCAATTAATTTCTCAAATGCAGCAGTGATTCTGTTTAACTGAAGATTAATTTCTTTTTCAACTAATATCCGCTTCCGTCCCGCTTCTTTTTTAGAAAGCTTATTTTCTCCAGATTCTTTTAACCCATAAAAGCTATCTATTGATTTGAGTTTCTCATCAAAATTAGCTAGAGTATCTGGATGTCCAGCAACAATTTCTCGCAGAATATTTGTTGCCATCATGGTATCAGCATCAATTCTCACTGATACAGGAATTGTATAAGCATAGTGAGTAGAAGGACGACTGAGGTTAGTTATATTTTGATTTCCCAAAGTAGCATTGGGCATATATACCTCACAGTGTTCTTCAATTAGATACAATTTGGTAACCCGAATACCAATTTGCTTAATAATTGCCAGTGAACCATCGGAAGTAGCAATGATATCTCCAAACTTAAATGGTGTATCAACTAATAAAACTAACCCACTGAAAAAGTTGCTTAAAATATCTTTTACTGCTAATCCCAAAACAACAGTGATACTACCCAGAGCTAATCCTATTCCCGATAAATCTACACCCAGTGAACTAAAAAACAAGGAAATACCAATAATATACGTAATTACTGGTATGAAATTTTGCAAAAGAGGTATGAGAACATCATCCCAAACAGCCTCTGTTTGCCTTGCTAAGGCTTTCAAATAGGTGACTGCCGCTTCAGTAAACAACTGGGTAATCCAGTAAGTTAAAGCTCCTATGAGGACAGCCGTGATTCCTTTCTGAACCCATTTAATTATTTCTCCTGAATTACTTAAATTGAATAGGGTGAATAGGGCAATTTTAAGACTTATCAGAATTAAAATTATTGTTAGAGGAGTTTGTGAAACACCGAGAATGAGGAGTAATATATCCTTTTCCCATTTGCGAACAAGAGGTCGGAGGACATAAAAAAGTCCTACATAAATTGCAACAGAGATTCCTGCACATATACCTAACGTGAAAAGGAACGCACTAAATTGTGCCGGGGTTGGCATAACTATTAGTGCTGTAGCTACAGGATTGGTCGTTGGCGCTGCTGCTTGAGCAAGAAGATGAATCATTGATGCTGTGTCTAAACTATTACAATTGTTAACAAACTGAAAAGATAAGTTATCTAAAGAAGCCCAGAAAAGATAGGAACCATAAATGATATTTGCAAAATTTTAAGTAGTGTAGACAATGCCCACTGTACCTAAGTATTTCCAAAATCAAATATTAGTCCCAGAGAAATACGGATAGAGCAATAAATAAATTAGATTTTCTTGACATTTATAATTTATTTACTGCTAGGTTTGGCCACCTTTGCCAAGTAACTATCTCATCTCAAAAATCAACTGTTATATGTGATTGATATTTGATGTATCTCTTTTCTATGTAAATGTAATTTTAAGATAATACTTTATTTTTACTCAAACTTAGAAACTAAATAATAGGGGAGTTCACTTAAAAAGCTTTTGTAGTTTCGATTATATTGTTATCTATATATTTGTTACGAAAAAGTAAATTTATATTGCAATTGCTACTGATATTATGGCTTTAATTTTCGCTAAAATCAACATCTAAGGATTGTTAAACAGGAGAAACCAGACGTGCCTACACTCGGTGTTAATATTGACCATATCGCTACTATTCGTCAAGCACGGCGCACAGTAGAACCAGATCCTATCGCCGCAGCTATATTAGCAGAATTAGCAGGTGCCGATGGCATTACTGCCCATTTGCGCGAAGATAGAAGACACATTCAAGATCGAGATGTCCGGCTATTGCGGCAAATCGTCCGTACCCACTTAAACTTAGAAATGGCAGCAACGGAAGAAATGTTAGCCATAGCCCTAGATATCAAACCTGATTATGTTACCTTAGTACCGGAAAAGCGGGAAGAAGTAACGACAGAAGGTGGTTTAAATATTGTCGGACAAATTGCTAGAATAGGTGGGATAGTTGATAAATTGCAAAATGCTGGTATTCCCGTGAGTTTGTTTATTGATGCCGAACCCCCACAAATCGAGGCATCTGTCAAGGTAAAAGCCAAATTTATCGAACTGCATACAGGGCAATATGCGGAAGCCAAAGACGAAACAACTCGTCAGCAAGAACTAGCTTTATTAGCCCAAGGCTGTGAACAAGCTATTAAAGCTGGGTTACGGGTGAATGCCGGTCATGGACTCACATACTGGAACGTTTATCCCATAGCCGCAATTCCAGGCATGGAAGAACTCAACATTGGTCATACTATCATTAGTCGGGCTGCTTTAGTCGGTATAGAAAGAGCCGTCCGTGAAATGAAAGAAGCCATATCACTGCGTTCCAATTAAAAATTAATAAATTAAAAATTAAAAATGGTTTCTTCTTTTTTAATTTTTAATTCTCAATTTTTAATTTTTTCAAGAGGGGTTGTAGCTGCGTAATTCCAAAAAATTAAACTTAAATTTGGAAACTTCAAACTTCTATGACTTCCACACAACCTAACAACCTACCTCTATGGGTACAAGATAGAGATAAAGTAATTGCAGCTAGTAGTAATGCTCAATGGCGCTATCACAAAACCCCCGACTATAGCCGTTCTAAGGAAAACCTAGCCAAAGAGAGCATTCACCATCATTTAGAAGGTACACTAGAAGCTATTGTTGAAAATCTGGTGAGAACCTTTGAAATGGAAGTGTCATGGAAAACTAACCCCCAACAGTGGTTATCTATCGTCAATGACAAATTCCGAGTTACTAGCAATGGTGGTCAAGAATATACCGCTGCTGAGATAGGCGCTCAAGGTACTTATAATTTATTTATGGCTGATTCTGAGCATTACAAAGCTTCAGAAGAAAGTTTTGAATCATCCCATGATATCTTTCATAGTACCTTTCCTCAAGGATTTCCCTGGGAAGTATTGGCAGTTTATTCTGGTCCACCTAATGTTACATTTAAATGGCGACACTGGGGACATTTTCAGGGTAAATATAAAGGTTATGCACCCACAGGAAAAACAGTAGAAATTATCGGTATGAGTGTTGCTCAAGTTACCGACGATTTAAAAATTGTTTCCTTGGAACACTATTTTGATAATGCCCTATTCTTGGAAAACCTCACAGCAGGTGGCAAACTAGAAGATAGTGAAAATAAGGGCAGTGGTTGTCCCTTCGGTTCTTGGTTTAAGGGATTGAAGAAAAGTTAAATGATCAGGGTACAGGCTCAATACTGTACTCTAAAATTATAGATTAGTCAGCAAACAAAGAAAATGCAAACATACTATTACGTTTTGGCCAGTCAACACTTTCTCATGGAAGAAGAACCCATAGACGAAGTTCTCAAAGAACGGACTCGTAACTACCATGAACAAGAAAAAGAAATTGATTTTTGGTTAGTTAAACAACCCGCTTTTTTAGAAATAAAAGCAATGGCAGATATTAAAAAGAAATGTCCCCAACCCTCGGCTGCTATTATCTCTACCAATGCTCAATTTATTACATGGCTAAAACTGCGGTTAGAATATGTAATTACTGGAGAATTTTCCGCCCCTTCTGACACTATATCTAATCCATTAGCATCTCTGAGTACAGTTTCTTAATAGGAAGTAGGGAACAGGGAACAGGGAACAGGGAACAAAAACCAGAGGAAGATGATTTTTACCAATTACCAATTACCAATTACCAATCACAAATTTATGCAAATATTAAAAATATTACCAAGTTCCTTATTAATAGCAGCTTTACCCTTAATTAGCACTATTAGTCCAGTGATTGCCCAACAAAACATTGCTAATTGTCAACCTCCAACTAAAGGGGAATATTTACTATTAGTAATTAGTTCCACCACTGAAAATCAAAAGCAACTACGTAGCGCCTTACCAACTGAACTAAAAACAGTTATTTGTAAATATAATAATCAAACAGTAACGCGCATCGGTGGATTTAAAAAGATTGATGATGCCAATCGCTGGGCTAGATATATTCAAAATATAGTGGGTTTATCTGCTATTATCACCACTCGCGCACCACAACAAGCACTACAAACAGCACCAGGACAAACAGCACCAGGACAAACAGCACCAGGACAAAAAGTACCTACTTCAAAAATCACCTATAACCCCAAAATATTAGGAGAAGGTTATGCAATTCTGGTAGATTATTTCAACCGTCCAGAAATGGTTAGTAGCTTGCAAAAATCCGTAGGAGGTGATGTGGGTTTTGTCTCCTATGGACAACGCCCTTACCTGTTGGCAGTTTATACTACTAACCAAAAAGAAGCATATAACACACTACAAAAACTCAGTGAGAACGGATTTGTTACTATCTTGGCAGATGGTCGTAAAGTCGTGTTACTTCGCTCAACTGTCCGCTCAAATTGACTTAACAACTGGCAACTGACTAATATACAGCCTTCGCCAACAAAGAAATAGTTATCCCTAAAACCGAACCAGCGATAACTTGAACTGGTGTGTGTCCTAATAATTCCTTGAGACGGTCTTGAAAAAAGTCAGGTTTTTCATGGAATAATTCATCAATCATTTGATTGAGTATCCGTGCTTGCTTACCAGCAGCTTGACGGACTCCAGCGGCATCATACATGACGATAATAGCAAAAACTGTAGCTAGAGCAAATTCACAAGATGCCCAACCTAAAGTTTGTCCAATACCCGCTGCTAAAGCTGTTACTAGGGCTGAATGGGCGCTGGGCATACCTCCAGTCGTAACTAAAACACGCACATCTAATTTGCGATGTTTGACTAACTCAACGATAAGCTTTAATGCTTGAGCTACAAAACAAGCTACAAGCGCAACCAGCAGCACCCGGTTGTTAAAAATTTCGCCTATGTCCTGCATGGTATTTTGGTGAGTTTAGTAAGTGTAAGTAGTGGTTGTGCGGAGTAAAAATGGGAGTAAGCAATCCAAAATCCAAAATCCAAAATCCAAAATTGGACTTAGTGATTCCGGCTGGTGATAAAGTGAGCGAGCGCTTGCAAAGGAATGGCTTTTTCACCATAGGATTCTAATTCAGCACAAGCTTCAGCAACCAGTTGTTGGGCTTTAGAGCGAGATTCTTCAATTCCCCACAGACTAGGATAGGTGACTTTCTTGGCTGTGAGGTCTTTACCAGCGGTTTTACCCAACTGTTCTTGGGTAGAAGTGATATCCAGAATATCATCAATGATTTGGAATGCCAGACCAATATTTTGAGAATAACGAGTTAATTTTTGCACATCTTCGGCGGATGCACCAGCAATAATTCCCCCACAAACTACGCAAGCTTCTAACAGGGCTGCGGTTTTATGATTATGAATAAAATTCAGGGTTTCTAAGGAGATATCTGACTTACCTTCTGAGTCTAAATCTACCACTTGACCACCGACTAAGCCAGCCGCGCCTAATGCTTTGCCAAGGCGAATGATGACTTGTAACACTTTATCTCTGGGGACATTTTTAGGGGTGTGGGCAGCGACGTGTTCAAAAGCTAAAGCTAATAACCCATCTCCTGCCAAAATAGCGATATCTTCACCATAGACTTTATGATTTGTCAATTTACCGCGCCGATAATCATCGTTATCCATTGCGGGTAAATCGTCATGAATTAATGACATGGTATGGATCATTTCTACCGCACAAGCTGTAGGCATAGCCATTTCAATTGTGCCACCAATCATGTCAGAAGTTGCTAAACAGAGAATAGGACGAACTCGTTTACCTCCAGCTAAGAGGGAGTAGCGCATGGATTCATAAATCTTTTCTGGATAAACGACGGTAATGGAATTATCCAAAGCTTGTTCACAAAGTTGTTGTCTTTGTTTGAGATAGGTAGCGAGGTTAAACCTAGCCGATTCTGATTTTGTTTGGGGTTCAAATTTTTTATCCGTTGCTACCATGCTTAAATTCCTTTTGACTGTTCAAAATATAGGGCTGTTATTTGTGTGTGTACCGATTTAACGGGTTTTTGGGGCTGAAACACTCACAGTTTTAGTGAGGAATCATCAATATTCATAAGAAATTATTTCTCAATTGCCTGTTGTTAGCAAATAGCTAGAAACAGTATTTTGCAATAACATAGCAACTGTCATTGGACCGATACCACCGGGAACAGGGGTAATATATTCTGCCACATTAGCGATCGCTTCAAACTCAACGTCACCAATTAAACGACTTTTTCCACTGCTATCAGTAATCCGATTTATTCCTACATCTACCACAATTGCGCCTGGTTTTACCATTTCAGCCGTAATCATCCCGGGAATACCCGTTGCGGCAATGAGAATATCAGCATCTTGGGTAATGGCTGGTAAATCCTCAGATTTGGAATGGGCAATTGTGACTGTAGCATTAGCTTCTAGTAGCATCAAGGCCATTGGTTTCCCTACTAAAATACTCCGGCCGACAACGACTGCTTTTTTACCCTGTAATGGAATTTTATATTCTGCTAACAACCTCATCACACCCGCTGGAGTACAACTGCGTAAACCTGTTTCACCTCGTACCAGTCTTCCTAAGTTCACGGGGTGGAGTCCGTCAGCGTCTTTATCCGGGGCAATTTGATGTAATAGACTGACAGCATCTAAATGATTGGGAAGGGGTAGCTGGACTAAAATCCCATCTACTTTTGGATCTTCGTTGAGTTCTGCAATTACTGCTTCTAATTCAGTTTGGCTGGTT
The DNA here is from genome assembly GCA_037131225.1 of Nostocales cyanobacterium ELA583. Lineage (GTDB taxonomy): Bacteria > Cyanobacteriota > Cyanobacteriia > Cyanobacteriales > Nostocaceae > Dolichospermum. The sequence goes on from JBAXRM010000109.1 coordinate 11,375, forward strand.
TGAGTGGGAAAGTGTTTACCAAAAGAGGTAATTCCGACTTTGGCACAGGATTTTTCTTTGTTGCGAACATAAGCGGCTGAAGCGGGGTTATCTCCCACCATTAATACTGCTAAACCAGGCGATCGCCCAATTTTAGCTTGTAATTTGGCAATAGTTTCACTAAGTTCTGTTTGAATTTTATCGGCTAATGCCTTACCATCAAGGATTTTCGCAGTTTGTTTCATAGGGAATAGGGAACAGTATTTACTAATGACTAATGACTAGTACCGCTTCGCGGAAGTCAAAAGTCAAAAATCAAAAGTCAAAAGTAATATGGAATCAGCTTTGGGACGATTGAGAATGGTTCATTAACTTACGCCGCAGTGGACTAGTATCTCCATTTTCTCATTTTCCCAGTCGCCTAAAATTTAAATTTTAAAGTACAATACTTAACTGCTGATTATCACCAATTTTCTAGACGTAAGTTGTGTGAATATAAGCACAAATCGCATACCTCAACCAGCTACCCACCGTGCAAGATACCGACTCCATGAATGATATTGCTGCTGCACTCCAACAGCCAGCAGATTTAGACTTTGCATTGCCTGATCCAGAAGATGAACAAATTCCTGAGTCTGATTTTATACAGCAACTAGATGTAGCATGGCAGGTATGCGATCGCTTTGATTTACAAACAGAAATTTGGCGAGGGCGAATTTTACGCGCTATCCGTGACAGAGAGAAGAAGGGCGGAGATGGACGTGGTACGGGCTTTCTTAAATGGCTCAAAGAACGGGAAATTAGTAAAACTCAAGCTTACAGTTGGATTCAATTAGCCAATAGTGCTGATACTTTGATTTCCGATGGCAAACTGAACCCAGATACTGTTAATAACTTTAGTAAACGAGCATTTGTAGAAACCGCCAAAGCCTCGCCAGAAGTGCAACAGATGGTGAGTGAAGCCGCAGAAAAAGGCGATCGCATTACCCGTAGAGAAGTCCGTCAACTCAGCGACGAATGGACTGCCATGTCCTCCGATTTATTACCAGAAGAAGTTAGGGAAAAAGCCGCAGATAACAGTCTGCCACCGCGCTACATTGCCCCTCTGGTCAAGGAAATGGAGAAACTACCCGAACTACACCAAAAGGCATTACAAAGAGATATAGCTGCCAATCCTGACGTTGATACAGTTAAACAAGCCACTTCAGAAGCCCGACAATTAGGCAAATATCTCAAATCTGCCGCCCAAGTGCAAGCCTTAATAGCGGAAGACATAGATATTGAAACCGCATTAGAAGAAGCCCAAAGAGTTGGTTGTTTAAGCATTGCTGCTGACTTGGTAAATCAAGCATCGCAAATTGAACAAACCATCGGCAAATTGTATATGACCTGGAAAAAAATTAGTAGTTTAGCAGATAGGTTATATGTAGATACTGGTGCGAGTACGCCCAATTTGCGATCGCTTCTCACCTGCATAGAACCACTAGGAGGAGAAGTCATGGAATTACAACTTAGTGGCGCAACAGAACACACAATTAGATTGCAGATTCAAGAAACAAATTAGGTAATTGGTGATGAGTCATGTTTCTCTATCTCCCTCATCGCCCCCAATCAACAATGGGAATCCTATAATTTATTTAGTTATCGAATAATCTTCAGTGCAATGATCCAGCAATTTAAGAATCGTGTGGTTGTAGTCGCCACAATGCACCAGAAAGAACAAGTAATTGCCCCAATTTTAGAGCAAAATTTAGGAGTTAAGATAATAATTCCTGAAAACTTTAATACTGATAATTTTGGTACTTTTACTAGAGAAATAAAACGCCCAGATACTCAAATTGCTACCGCTAAATTAAAAGCTGAAAAAGCATTAGAACTCACTGGAGAAACTATAGCAATTTCCAGTGAAGGTAGTTTTATCCCTCATCCTAACTTTCCTTATATTTATGCTAATAGAGAAATTATTGTTTTTTTAGACAAAGAGAATGATTTAGAAATTATTGGTGAAGTATTTTCAACAGACACTAATTTTAATCATCAAGTTATCAATAATTTATCAGCAGCAGTACAATTTGCGGCAAAGGTCGGATTTCCTGAACATGGTTTAATTATTTGGTTTGAGAAAGTCAATCAAGATGAAATTGAAATTATTAAAGGGATTACTACAGAAGAAAAATTACAAGAATCTGTAAATTTTGCCTTAAATAATTCATCAAATGATGAATTTCATATAGAAACGGATATGCGAGCGTTTTATAATCCTACACGGATGAAAAACATTGCACAAGCTACTCAAGATTTAGTTAAAAAAATTTATAGTCAATGTCCCCAATGTTTGACACCAGGATTTGCCATAATTAAGAGAATACCAGGGCTACCATGTGAAATGTGTCATCACCCTAGTTTACTCACGTCATCTGTAGTATATCAATGCAAAAAATGTAGTTTTAGTCAAGAAAAATTATTTCCTGATAGTAAAAAATTTGCAGATCCAGGTTTATGTGAATACTGTAATCCTTAGTTATACATACATAATATTGTTTTTTATGTATGTAGTGGGACAAAATTAAATTCATTTCTGATGTAATTAATTCTGTCCAATTACTCAAATTTTGTACCTCATTTAAGTTAGTGTCACGAAGTGTTCGCCATTGGGAACCGGTTATGTTTGGCATGGTCACGCTGCATAACTAAGAAAAATACAGTTAAACAACTGATTTCATGAGGAAAAGTCCCAATTTCGTCAGATTTTGTCCTAAATTCTCGAAATAATCGTTCTAAATGATTAGTCGTGCGAATATGAGTATGTAGGCTGGAATCAAATTGATAGAAGGTAAGACAAAGGGGGGAATGGTTAGGGGAAATATTCAAATCCTTACCAGGATTTAAAACTCATCATCTTTATGCAGATCAATCTGCACCATTTTTTGATGATAAACATTTGATGATGCTGGATGGTTCTTGGGCAACAAATGGTACAATGGCTGTACGATGTTATCGTAACTGGTTTCGTCCTTATTTCTATCAGCACGTCGGTTTTAGAGTTGCTGAAAGTTTGGATTAAACATAACAGTGAAAACTTGGACAGATACAAAAAGGCTGGTTTGGATTGATTCTTTGTGAAGTTTAATGATATATAGAACTCCGGTTTGATTCCTGATGACGTTCACGTAGTGTGCCGTTCGCGGTAGCGTGCCGGAGGCATCAGGCATAGCGTGGCATATTTTCCTGCGTAGGAGGCAAGAGGATTTGAGAATATGAAGGTGTACCGAGTTTTGTATGGCTACGCCACGCAAGCTATCAAAAATCAAATAGGAGTCCTATAATTTTCTGTCAGTATTCAGAAATCAAAAATCTGAATACTGATAATTTTCCAAGAATGTAAAATTAACAAACTCAAACTCAAAGACATTTTATATTCCCCTTTTTAAAGGAGGAGTTTCATCAGATTTACTCCCATAAACAATTTCCTGAAATTACAACTAACAACTGTTAAAAAAATCCAGACATGAACACATTAATTATCTTAACTGAAGTCGGAATTGTCATATTTATTTTCTTAGTATTAATATGGCTTGTAGGCAATTTATCCAAGCTATTGATTAAATCTTCAATATTGAAAAGCGGCGATATAAGAGTTAAAATCCTGCGTCGGAATATCACAGGATTGTTGTTACTTACGGGCTTAGTATTGTGCATTTTGATTGTAGGTGCTAATGGTTTTCTAATCTATCGTGGTGAAAACATCCAACAATATACTCTAGATATGATTCGCCGTATTCCATCAGGATTTTGGGTGACATTAGGAATTGGTATTGCTCAAAGTATTGGCAGTGTAATTGTAGCTTTGATAGCCCTAAAATGCATCAAATATTGGTTAAATGTAGCTAGTAATCGCGCCAAAAACTTAGACCAAAATACCGCTGACGATGAAAGTATTGATGCTTTCTTTAGCGCCCTCAATCAAAGAATTAGAGATGGAATTTGGCTATGGGTTCTCATTTCTTGTACCCAATTTCTCAAATTGTCAGCAGTAGTTTCCGAATATTTATACATCGCACTGCGAGTTTATCTGATCATTGCTGTTGGATCACTCATACTCAAAGCAGTCACCGCGATAGTTGATACCCTAGATGCTCTCAGCATCAGATATTCCAGCCCTGACAACCTGTTAAGATTTTATGATCGTCTACAACACCTAATCCCATTTTTGAAGCGGTGTCTGGAATTTGTGATCTACGTCTGCATGGCAACATTGGTCACTCAGCAGGTACAATTAATAGCCAAACTCGCCACTTTTGGTCTACAAATTATCAAAATTATCGCCATCATTTTCATGAGTCAAGTGTTGTTTGCAATCATCAACTTACTCGTGGAAGAAGTGCTATTCAAAGATGGGAATTTGACTGAGGTGCAAAGAAGCAGACGCTTAACTCTGATTCCTTTATTTCGCAGTATATTACAATATATAGGTTATTTCAGTATTGGGGTTTCCATCCTCTATACCCTCGACATTAATCCTACTCCTATCCTAGCTGGTGCAGGTATTATTGGCATTGCTATAGGTTTAGGCGCACAGACTCTAATCAATGATATAGTTTGTGGCTTCTTTATTCTCTTTGAAAATTACTATTTAGTAGGTGACTACATTGAAGCGGGGAAAGCCGAAGAAAAAGCTCTAGAAGGTGTTGTTGAGACCATTGAACTGAGAACCACCCGCATCAGACATCCTAATGGTCAATTGCAGATTATTCGTAATGGGGATATTGGCTCAGTTACCAATTACTCTAAGCAGTACATATTTGCGGTAGTGGAAGTTGATATACCCTATAATTCCAACCTAGCTCATGTATACAAAGTTATTGAAGAGGTAGGACAGCAGTTAAAAGCAAATGATCCTGATATACTCGAACCTACACAAATAGATGGTATAGAAAGTCTGGGTGAGTCTAATTTGTTATTGCGAACCTCGACTAAGGTAAAGCCAGGAAAGCATATTCAGATCCAGCGGATTCTGCGAAAGATGTTTATGGATACTTTGTCGCGGGAAGAGATTTCATTTCCTGCTGATACTGAACCAGTAAAAAAACCAACAGAGACCAC
>JBAXRM010000110.1:0-16433 GCA_037131225.1 Nostocales cyanobacterium ELA583
TTATATCTCAGGGAACCAAGCCACTGAGTTTTACGCTTACCAAGTTATCCTATAAGAGACTCCCATTTCTGGGGTAATGTTAGCTAGATGCCTTACGGCACGCTGGCGCGAACGCATTCGGTGGGTATCGTGACTCAAATAACGGCTACCCTTAGACTACCCTTCGACATCGCTACCTCGACTTCGCTCGGCACAAGTCAGGGCAAGTCGCTCAGGGTGGTCTGGTCAGTACAGCTTGTTTGATTTCTCTTGTAAGCTCAGTCCCTTTAGGGCTGGGTTACTGATATAGTTTTGTGTCGTAATTAAATGTTAACTACAGTACTTCTCCCTGTTATGAGGTACATCTTAATAGAGCGGAAACCGCTGTATATTACTAAAGTAGCATAATTTTTAGCTCTTTCAGTATTTTTAAAATAATGATACAGAAAATGAAAAATCCAATTTCACCGTAAAACTCAAAATATTTGTGTTACCCTAGTACAGTTGTCTAAAATCCGCACATCTAGGAATTCGGGTGTTTCTTAAAATTGAGAAATGCACCTAGATGGAGGTTTAACCCGAATAGGAGTAAAAAAATATGCCAGTAGTTTCTTTGGCTCAAATGATGGAGTCAGGAGTCCACTTTGGTCACCAGACCAGACGTTGGAACCCGAAAATGGCTCCTTATATCTACACCTCACGAAATGGTGTACATATCATCGACTTGGTGCAAACAGCCCAGTTGATGGATAATGCGTATAATTATATGCGAACCCAATCAGAGCAAGGTAAAAAATTCCTGTTTGTTGGTACTAAGCGCCAAGCAGCCGGAATTATTGCCCAAGAAGCCCTCCGTTGTGGTTCTCACTACATTAACCAACGTTGGTTGGGTGGAATGCTCACCAACTGGGCAACTATTAAAACCAGAGCCGAACGTCTCAAAGATTTAGAACGGAGAGAAGAAACCGGCGCACTGGATTTATTACCAAAGAAAGAAGCTTCTATGCTGCGTCGAGAAATGACGAAGCTACAGAAATACTTGGGTGGTATTAAAAACATGAAGAAAGTTCCCGATATCGTGGTCATTGTTGACCAGAAGCGGGAATATAACGCAGTTCAAGAATGCGAAAAATTGGGTATTCCGATTGTCTCCATGTTGGATACAAACTGTGACCCAGATGTTGTAGATATTCCTATTCCAGCCAACGACGACGCAATTAGATCCATTAAGCTAATTGTTGGTAAATTGGCAGATGCTATCTATGAAGGCCGTCATGGTCAGCTAGAAGCAGAAGAAGATTACGATGATTATGCTGACGAAGATTACGAATATGATGAAAGTGATAGCACTGAATCTGAAGGCGAAGCATAAGTAGTCTGGCAAACAAGTAGGGGTTTAGCAGCTCTCATTGGTGTCAACTTAGGCTAGGAATAACTTATTTGTTTGGCTGCAACATTCCCGCCCAGAACTTAAGTTCCGGTCTAAAAACCAGAGTGCGTTAAAACGCACTCTGGTTAAATCAAAATCAATAATTATCCTATTTACGCTAAAATAGTCGGTTTTAACCGACTTTAGCTTTTAGACAGGGAAGTTATTCCCTGGCTTCAAGGGACTGCGCTTTACCCCTACATCCATACTACAGATCGGGATATTTTTTTTGATTGGAAGTCTCTTAAATGATTTTCAAATGAGTCCTGATAGTCTGATAATCTTGAATAATATTTGTATCTGTCAAGTTAAGAATTGAGGCAATATGGCGGAAATATCTGCAAAACTCGTCCAAGAGCTACGCCAAAAAACCGGTGCTGGCATGATGGACTGCAAAAAAGCACTGAAAGAAAATGATGGCAATGTCGATGAATCCATAGACTGGCTACGGAAAAAAGGTATTGCCAAAGCTGACAAAGGTAGTAGTCGTATTGCCGCAGAAGGTCTAGTAGACACCTATATTCAACCTGATGGTCAGGTAGGTGTGCTAATAGAAGTCAACTGCCAAACCGATTTCGTTGCCCGTAATGAAGCTTTTAAAGCCTTAGTTAAAAACCTGGCGCAACAAGCAGCAACGACCGATAGCGTGGAGTCTTTATTGGCTCAACCATACACTGAAAAGCCCAGTGTTACTGTTGATGAATTCATCAAAGAAACAATTGCTACTCTTGGTGAAAATATTCAAGTCCGCCGCTTTGTTAATTACTCTCTTACTAGCACACCAGGAATAGCAGACAGCTACATTCACACTGGTGGACGTGTGGGAGTATTAATGGAATTAACTGCTCAAAGTGCTTCAGCTGCTACTAATGCAGAATTTCAAGCTTTGGCTAAAAATGCAGCAATGCAAGTTGCAGCTTGTCCTAATGTCGAATACGTTAGCGTAGATCAAATTCCCGTTGAAGTTGTCACTAAAGAAAAGGGCATCGAAATGGGTAAGGACGACTTAGGCAATAAACCAGAGAACATCAAAGAAAAGATTGTTCAAGGCAGAATTGAAAAACGCCTCAAGGAAATGACTTTACTAGATCAACCCTATATCCGTGATCAAAGTATTTCAGTAGAAGACTTGGTGAAGCAAGTAAAATCTACAGTTGGTGAAGAAATTCAAGTCAATCGCTTTGTCCGTTATATACTCGGTGAAGGCATTGAAAAGAATGAAATGAGCTTTGCTGATGAAGTTGCTGCCCAAATTGGTGCTAAGTAATTTTTCTTGTTAGTTAGTTTTAGCTACAACCTTTGTCCTGCAAAAAACTCAAGTTCAACTCGTTCCCATACTCTGTATGGGAACGGATTCTAAAAGGCTCTGCCTTTTAATGAGTAAGGATTAATGAGTAAGGAGGCAGCGCCTCTATGATGCCATTCCCAGTCAGAGACTGGGAACGAGATAACGAGATATGGTAAGGACTTGAGCTTAAGTTGATATCAATGAGGTTTTGATTTCCCTCTACTGTTAACTTTTACAGGTCAAGTGCAATACATTGGCCTGTATCTTATTTAAATGATGATTATTTTTTTAGAATTACGTATATTTGTACTATAGAAAGCAAAAGGTAATAATTTTATTCATCACAAATTATTAAAATTATGGCAAGAGCAATTGAACGGATAGAAAAAGAGATTAATGAATTAAAAGTAGCGATTAGTGCGATCGCTCAAGAACTGAATTTAGCTTATGCTAGATATATAAATACCCTGGGACCAGCCTTACAAAAACAATTGATTTTGGCTAGTTATTACCTGTGTACCCAAGGATATCCTGATGAATTTTTGAACTTATCACTAAATCAGCGGCAAAAATTACAACAAGGCATTCGCAAATTAAGTCAACAAGCCGCTCAAGAATTAATTAGTTATATTCAACCCCCAGAAGTTACCCAAACGGAAACAGTAGTAGAATTTGAAAAACAAGAGAACAGTGAAACAGAAAACGGGGAAAAAGAGGAAAAAGAGGAAAATGAACAACAACCTAAAGCCTTAGATCCTTCTAATCCCATAGAACTAGTTGAATGGCAACAAGAGTTAGAAGAAGGGATTCAAGAAACTTTAAAAAAACTCTCCCAAGCAGTTAATATTTTAATCCAAAAAAATGGGGTTTTACCAAAGAAATTACCAGAACCAATTTTAGTTGCTGCTACCGCTGCCGCAGCTTCTTCAGAGTCTTCTAGTAATATAATACCCAGTCCTCCCAATCTATTAAACTTAATTATAGAAATTAGTGATGAGGAAGATTCCGAAGATTCTAGTTTAACTCAGATTATGGCTATTCACTTACGACTAGGAGAAATAGAATTTGCAGAAACGACACTATTATCAGAGCGGAAAGGAATTCGGAATATTTTAATGCAATTGAATAAGCTAGGACGAGAGTATCAAAAAAGACAAAGAGAATTGAAAATTGCTGAAGCTGAAGCGGCTTGGCGTGCTAGTTGGTTTGAGGATTAGTTAGCTTTTGCAGAATTAAAAATTAAAAACTATATAGTTAATCAAAAAAGTTTATCGGTTAAAACTTGATCCTCTATTAACAACTGACAACTGACCAATGACTAATGAAATACCCGATTGGATAAGATTACATAAAGCCTTGACATTTGAGGCAGAAAATGGCTTTACAGATTTAGTAGGTAAACAATACCGCTTTAGTGAATTTCTTTGTTTAACCTTTGGTAATTTCCCAACTGCCTTACCAACAAAAGAAAGACTTCGCTGGCATCAAGTAGGAATGCAATTTGCCAATTATCCAAATTTAACAGAGGAAGAAAGACAACATTTAGTAGCAGGAATTAGAAGATATCTTCATCAACTTCAGCAAGAACTAGAGACAGAAGCACCGAAAATAAATTACGAATCTAAAAACCAACATCCTACCACCCCAATTGTTGCCGAAATTAGTAAAAGACTAGCTCCAACAATTGACCAAAAACTCAGAGATTTACCAGAAATTGGCATTAGAAAATCTGAAAATTTAGCGCGGTTGGATTTATATACCGTCCGTGATTTACTGTTTTATTATCCTCGTGATCATATTGATTATGCTCGTCAGGTAAATATTAGTGAATTAGAAGGAGGAGAAACAGTAACTATCATAGCAACAGTAAAAAGGTTTAATTTTTTCACCAGTCCCAAGAATAAGAAATTATCAATTTTAGAATTAATCCTCAAAGATAATAGCGGACAAATTAAAGTTAGCCGTTTTTATGCCGGTGCGCGGTTTAGTAGTCGGGGTTGGCAGGAAAGTTTAAAACGCCAGTATTCTGTAGGTAGTATGTTGGCGGCTTGTGGGTTAGTAAAAGGTAGTAAATATGGGTTGACTTTAGATAATCCAGAATTAGAAGTTTTGGCAGATCCAGGAGATAGTATTGATTCTATGACCATTGGGCGGGTTGTGCCTATTTATCCGCTGACTGAAGGGGTAATGGCAAATACAGTCAGACAGGCTGTAATGATTGCTTTAACCGCTGCTGTTAATTTAAAAGATCCTTTACCTAAAGGTTTGCGAGAAAAATATAATTTAATGGAATTGAAAGATGCAATTCCTAATATTCATTTTCCTAAAGATAGTGACTCTTTGAAAATTGCTCGTCGTCGGTTAGTATTTGATGAATTTTTCTACCTGCAACTGGGCTTATTACAACGTCAACAAAAAGCTAAAGAAATACAAACTAGCGCCATACTTGCACCGACTGGTAAATTATTAGAAGAATTTCATAAAATTCTCCCTTTTCAATTTACCGGCGCACAACAACGAGTTATTAATGAAATTCTCACCGATTTACAAAAATCTGTAGCCATGAATCGCTTAATCCAGGGTGACGTTGGTTCAGGGAAAACTGTTGTGGCTGTTGTCGCTATTTTAGCAGCAATTCAATCAGGTTATCAAGCCGCGTTAATGGCTCCCACTGAAGTATTAGCAGAACAGCATTATCATAAGTTAGTTAGTTGGTTTAATTTACTACATTTGCCTGTCGAATTATTAACAGGTTCGACAAAAATAGCCAAAAGGCGAGAAATTCATGCTCAGTTAGAAACAGGTGAATTACCTTTATTAGTGGGAACACACGCCTTAATTCAAGATAAAGTTAATTTTCAACGTTTGGGTTTAGTTGTCATAGATGAACAGCATCGTTTTGGGGTACAACAACGGGCAAAGTTACAGCAAAAAGGCGAACAACCTCATGTTTTAACGATGACAGCTACACCGATTCCTAGAACTTTGGCATTAACAGTACATGGGGATTTAGATGTTAGTCAAATTGACGAATTACCACCAGGAAGACAACAAATTCAAACCACAATATTAAGCGGTCAACAAAGACCTAAAGCTTATGATTTAATCCGTCGAGAAGTTGCCCAAGGTAGACAAGTTTATATAGTTTTGCCTTTGGTAGAAGAATCGGAAAAATTAGATTTGCGTTCGGCTGTTGATGAACATCAAAAGTTACAAGAAAGTGTTTTTCCAGATTTTCAAGTTGGGTTATTGCATGGACGCATGAGTTCAGCCGAAAAAGAAGCATCAATTCATAAATTCCGCGACAATGAAACCCAAATTATCGTTTCTACCACTGTGATTGAGGTGGGTGTAGATGTACCTAATGCCACAGTTATGCTGATTGAACACGCGGAAAGATTTGGTTTATCACAACTGCACCAATTACGAGGGCGTGTAGGACGGGGTGCGGCGCAATCTTATTGTTTATTAATGAGTAGTACCAGAAGTTCTGATGCTCAACAACGGTTAAAAGTGTTGGAACAATCCCAAGATGGCTTTTTTATCTCAGAAATGGATATGCGGTTTCGTGGACCTGGGGAAGTGCTGGGAACTCGCCAATCTGGTGTAGCTGATTTTACTTTAGCTAGTTTGGTGGAAGATGAGGACGTTTTGCTGTTAGCGCGACAAGCAGCGGAAAAAGTGATTGATATAGATGCAAGTTTAGTTCGTTGGCCGTTAATGCAGGATGAGTTGAAGTATAGATATGAGCGGTTAATGGGTGGTGCAATTTTGACATGATTTAGTGTACTAGAGTCAGAGCCTCTATGAAGGCATTCCCAGCCGGGGACTGGGAACGAGGTTATCTATGCAGCGTTTTTGCGCCACCAATCAATGGTATTTTTTAACCCTTCTCTAAATTCTACTTGAGCAGTGAAGCCAAAAGCCTGTTTTGCCCTTTCTGTATCTAAACAACGTCGAGGTTGGCCATTGGGTTTGTCAGTTTCCCACACAAGTTCGCCTTCATATTCCATCAATTCGCATATTAGGGTAATTAAATCTTTGATGGAGATTTCATAACCAGTTCCTAAATTCACGGGTTCAGCATCATTATAAAACTGAGTTCCCATGACAATACCCCGTGCTGCATCTGTAGAATACAAAAATTCACGGGTAGGAGAACCATCACCCCACACAGGAAGTTGTTTTTCTCCTCTAGTTTGGGCTTCTTGAACTTTGCGAATTAAAGCCGGAATCACATGAGAACTGCTGGGGTTGAAGTTATCTTCTGGTCCATACAAGTTGACTGGTAGAAGATATATCCCATTAAAGTCATACTGCTGACGATAGGATTGCAGTTGCACTAAGAGGGCTTTTTTTGCCACTCCATAGGGAGCGTTAGTTTCTTCTGGATAACCATTCCAGATGTCATCTTCTTTAAATGGTACGGGGGTAAATTTGGGATAAGCGCAGATAGTTCCTATGCAGACAAACTTTTCTATTCCCTGTTGATAAGCAGCATGGATTAGCTGAGTCCCCATCATCAAGTTATCATAAAATAACTCACCTGGTTTTTCTCGGTTCAGACCAATACCACCAACATGGGCAGCTAAGTGAATGATAATATTTTGTTGATCTACTGACCGTTGGCAATTTTCCCAGACACGCAAATCGCAATCACGAGAGCGGGTTACTGTAATTTTCTCACGATTAGCACCATTTTGACACAGTTGGTCTATCACCTGACGACCGAGGAAACCCGCACCACCAGTGACAAGAATCCGTTTATTTTCTAATTCTAAGGCAGTCATATTATTATCCTTGATCTGAATTAAAAATGCAGAGATCCTAGTTCTTGACGAGTAGTAGCAATATCTTGAGGTGGTTTTGAACCATTGCCATTGGCAGCAATGCAACCCAAAGCTTGTAAATCAGCTTCCACCATGAGAGAAACAAGTTCTGGAAATGTTATGGATGGTTGCCAACCTAGCTTTTGCTGTGCCTTGGCTGGATCTCCAATAAGTAAATCCACTTCTGCTGGACGTAAATAACGTTCATCAAATTCTACATATTTCTGCCAATCGAGATTAACATAACTAAATGCTAACTCCAGAAACTCTTTTACTGAATGGGTTTCACCAGTAGCTACCACATAATCATCTGGTTGTTCTTGCTGCAACATTAGCCACATGGCTTTTACATAATCTTTGGCATAACCCCAATCTCGCTTGGAGTCTAAATTACCCATGAAGATATTTTTTTGTTTACCAGCGACAATGCGGGCTACGGCTCTAGTAATTTTCCGGGTAACAAATGTTTCTCCTCTGCGTGGAGATTCATGATTAAAGAGAATGCCATTACAAGCAAATAAATTGTAAGATTCGCGGTAATTTATCGTTTGCCAGTGGGCATATACTTTAGCACAAGCGTAGGGACTGCGGGGATAGAAGGGTGTGGTTTCACTTTGGGGGACTGCTTGTACTAAACCATACATTTCCGAAGAACCAGCTTGATAGAACCTGACTTCAATACCAGTTCGATGTTGATAGTCGCGGATAGCTTCTAACAAACGCAATGTACCCATACCTACAGCATCTACTGTATATTCAGGTGAATCAAAACTCACCCTAACGTGGGATTGAGCGCCTAAGTTATAAATTTCTGTAGGTCTAACTTCTTCTAAAATCCGCCGTAGTGTGGTTCCGTCTGTTAAGTCCCCATAGTGTAGAAACAGTCTTGCATCCTCATTATGAGGATCTTCGTACATATGATCAATCCGATCTGTGTTAAATGTGGAAGTCCGGCGAATAATTCCGTGGACTTCATAACCTTGTTCCAGTAACAACTCTGTTAAATAGGAACCATCTTGACCAGTAATACCAGTAATTAAAGCTCGTTTTCTTTGTGTCATGCTTGGTGATGCCTTGTTGTTTTTGGTTGAAAATTACAAACTGTCTGATATAAACTAGCAGTTAATTAACAGAACTGCCTGATAGTCAAGCTGCAAATATTAGTTACTATCAAAAGTCCGTGGTCAACAAATATTTTTGCTAAAACACACTTTAACAAATAATTATCGGTTTAGTTCAGTTAACATTCTTGATTCTACGTATATTAATTATTGTCTGTGCTAAAAATTCATTTGGTAGTGTATATGTAAGAATAAATAAAATTTATACTTTTACTATTAAAAATAGTTTTTGGGGCATTAATGTTGCCCCATAAGAGGGAATTTACGGACTTACTTAATAAGCTCCTTTATTTTTGGGCATAATCACCACATTAACTGTTTTGAGAATAATCCACAAATCTAGCCAAAAATTCCTAAAATTGACATATTGTAAGTCTATTTGCACCCTTCGGGGATAAGGAATATCATTCCGTCCAGATACTTGCCACAAACCAGTAATACCAGGACGGATCGTTAAAATATGATTGATATAATCACCATATTTTATTAATTCTTCTGCTACTAAAGGTCGTGGACCAACTACACTCATATCTCCTTTGAGAACATTCCAAAATTGGGGAAACTCATCCAAGCTGGTAATTCGCAAAAAATGACCAATTTTAGTAATTCTAGGGTCTGTTTTTAGCTTAAAGTTGTCTTCAAATTCTTCTCGCAGGCTAGGTGATGTGGCCATCATTTCAACAAGAATTTCGTCAGCATTATTGACCATAGTGCGAAACTTAATGCAATTAAAGCTGCGGTAGTTTTTGCCTACCCGTTCTTGAACATAAAAAATCGGACCTTTTGAGCTTAGAGCTATCAATAAAGCCAATATTATGTAGATAGGAGAAAACAAAATCAAAACCGACAATGAAAAAACTATATCAAACAGTCGTTTAAAAAACTCTCCGTATAAACCCTGAAAAGATAAACTTCTGGATTTCACCTTTGGCTGTTTAACTTTTTGACCACGTTTTGATAAAACAGCCATAGATGTACTGTTATCCTTACGCGGGTATCGCTTGCCGGAGAGGAGTGAACTCTGGGCAGTCATCATACTCCTTTATAATCCACACCACACATAGTCCCAATCTTAAAGCTAAAAGACAGTAATTTTTAGGAAAGATTCGCTGTCTTCTGAGAAAATAAATACAAAAGGCTGAAGTTTACTGTTGGTAAACTCTTTTTTCGCGACACTGATTCACAAAATCTAGATAGCGTTTTGCAAAAATTTGGTGAGAAAATTGATTAGCGTGTATTTGTATATACTCATAATTGTACAAGTGTTGATAATCAACAAATTTTTCTACGGCATCTACTAAAGCTCCTACTGTTTGGATTTTGAATAATATACCAGTTCCTGTATCAGAATGAGTACGAATATCTCTGACTGTTTCTAATGCACCACCTACACCTAATGCAATTACAGGAGTGCCACAAGCTTGGGCTTCAACTAAGGCAATGCCAAAATCTTCGCAAGCTGCATAGACAAAGGCTTTGGCGCGAGCCATATATTTTTTGACAATATGATCGGGTTGCCATCCTAAGATTTGAATATGTGGTTGGGCTATTTCCCGTAGTTTGTTCATTTCGGGACCTGTACCAATAATAATCAAGGGTTTTTTTAGTTGGTTAAAAGCCTCGACAATTAAGGAAACTTGTTTATAACTCACTAATCGAGAAACTATCAGGTAAAAATCTTCTTTTTCTGGAGAAAATAAACATTCATCCAGGTTAACAGGTGGATAGATGACGGTTGCTTCCCGACGATAGCAACGCCAAATTCGTCTGGCTGTGTGTTGGGAGTTGGCAATGAAGTAATCCACTCGGTTGGCGCTGATTACGTCCCATTGCCGCAAATTATGGAGGATTTGGCGTGTGATCCAGCCAATTGATCCTTTGCCTAGTTTACTTTGGTTGAGATAATCAAAGGTTAAGTCCCATGCGTAACGCATGGGACTATGGCAATAACAGATATGCAATTGATTAGGCGTGGTTAATACTCCTTTAGCTACAGCATGGGATGAAGATAAAATGATCTCATATTCTCGCAAATCCAATTGCTCAATAGCCAAGGGTAATAATGGCAAATATTTTTGGACTCCTTGACGGGCTTGGGGAAATTTTTGTAAAAACGTTGTGCCAATTTGACGTTTGTACAAATAACTTTCTGGATTGCTGGATTCAAAATCTATCAGGGCATATAAATCAGCATCTATGTGATTTAATATTTCCTGAACTACGAGTTCTGAACCACCTGTGGCTTGAGGGGTTAACCACTCATGAACTAAAGCATATTCTAAGGACACAGTTAACTTGAATGGGTAGAAGATATAATCCTACCAAAAGATGTTCCATCAGAGATACTGCAACCTGATAACCTCAAAGATAAAGATGATTTTCCCACTTTTGGTTATTGAGGAATTAGGAAGTTATGCGGATTCTGGTTATTGGTGGAACTCGTTTTATTGGTGTGTACTTAACTCAACTACTGGTGAAGGCTGGACATGAAGTGGTCTTGTTCAATCGTGGTAATCGTCCTACTCCTTCAGGAGTAGGACAAATTATAGGCAATCGCACTGACTCTACACAACTGCAAGAAAAGTTAGCACAAGAAACTTTTGATGTCGTTTTTGACAACAATGGTAGAGAACTCACGGATACTCAACCCCTGGCAGATATTTTCCAAGGACGGGTAAAACACTTTGTCTATATGAGTTCGGCTGGAGTATACCTCAAATCTGACCAAATGCCCCATATAGAAGGGGATACTGTCGATCCTCAGAGTCGTCACAAGGGTAAACATGAAACGGAAGCTTACTTGCAACAATTAGGTATTCCCTTTACTTCTATTCGTCCTACTTATATCTACGGTCCGCAAAATTATAATCCTTTGGAAAGTTGGTTTTTTGATAGAATTGTGCGCGATCGCCCGATTCCGATTCCTGGTAATGGAATGCACATCACCCAACTAGGCCATGTTCAGGATTTGGCTCAAGCGATGATGCAGATAATTGGTAATGAAAAGGCGATTGGGGAGATTTATAATATATCAGGCGATCGCTTTGTCACCTTCGACGGTTTAGCTCGCGCTTGTGCTGTGGCTGCTGGTAAGTCTGCTAATGATGTTAAAATCGTCCATTATGATCCCAAAAAGTTTGATTTTGGTAAACGCAAATCTTTTCCTATGCGGGTACAGCACTTTTTCGCATCGGTGAATAAAGCCCGAATAGAATTAAATTGGCAACCTCAATATGATTTAATTTCTGGTTTGCAGGATTCTTGGGAAAATGATTATTTACTCAATGGACAAGATAAATTAGAAGTTGATTTTTCTATGGATGATGAGATTTTGAAGGCTGTTTAATTTCTAGCAATTGGGGTAAAGCAAATGCTTATTGGTGTCAACTTAACACGAATAAGAAATGCTAAACCCCTAGTATCACAGTGAATTCAAAACTCAAAACGAATACACAATAGGCTTTTTAGAAATTTGAAATAATTGGTTTATTTCCGCCGCAGTATACTAGATTTAATTTACATTTTACAAGTCATCTGGATTAGTTCCCAATTCTCGCAATTTTTTGGATAATTTAAGATAGTTAAATTTTCTTGTTTATAACTATTTTATACCTATTTATCTGGAAATATTTGTCTTAATCAGGATATCCAGGATTAGAGAATTTTCAGGATTTTTTCTGTCTATTTATCTGTATATATTTTGGATTTTTCCAGATGAGTTTTTTCTTCATCCTGAACATCCTTAATATTAATAGCTCTTTATAGTTACTAAAAGTTACGGCTTTGATAATTTTAATATTGCTGGTAGGTGGAAAGGTAGAGTCAAAGGAATAGCTCTAAAATAGGCATGGTTTATTTTAACAAATCTAGATACCTTGGAACAGGCTATTTCTGCTTACAAGAAAAGATTTTACGCCTTATGTAAATTTGCAGCAAATTCGTTGTTTATATCAACAATTGAAGTTTTTGGATCTGAGAAATAGAAGTTAAATCTAAATCCTGACTCATCCTATCCAAAAATGGACAAATCAACTATCTTTATAGGTGTTATTTAAAGGGACAAAGGCAAGAAAAAACCTTTACCCCTATGATAATTTTGGGCAAATCAGGCAAGGCAAATAGTATTTATTCGACAACATTCTCCTTCACTAATCGTTGGTCAGATGCTACTGCCAGAAGTTCTTCCATAATATCCCAAGCTGCTGCACATTCACGAGAAGAATCGCCCTTAGTTGCACAAATTGTTCTCGCTTCTTCCCGTGCAACTTCTATTTCGTCTTCAATAAAGATGCGTTTGGGATTTTCAAACAAATCACTTTTTCTAAGGATATCGGTAATTGAGATGATTCCTAATAGCTTACCTTTAATTACGGGAGCGCGACGGATGCCTGTATTGGCAAATAAGCGAGCTACATACTCCACACCAAGTTCAGGATTGACGACAATACAAGGCTTGGTCATAATTTCATAAACTCGCACTTGTTTGGAGTCTTTACCATAAGCAGCAACTTTATAGACAATATCAGTTTCACTGACCATGCCATAGGGGTCATTTTCTGTGCGAGGTTCCACAATTAAAGATCGCAAACCTTTATATTTCATCAAATCCACAGCTTCGGCTACGGTTGCTGAACCACGGATTGTGACAACTTCTGTGGTCATTATGTCTTCAGCTTTCATCATGGTTAAAATCCTGAAAGTAATGGGTATGAATCTGTGGGACTTTGATTGGGTAAATGTCTAAATATGGAGCAGATGGAAATAGATTCACTCATTTCTAATATTTGCTGCTTAGACACTTCTGGGGAAAGATTAGATGTAGTTAATGGTTGAAAATTACTTGGTATTCCGGGTGCGTAAGCTTCAATGACACTTCCATCCAGAGAGCGCATTACCATCAGGTAGTCACAAACTGGACACTCTGTGCGGATAATTTGATGAATTAAAGAATATTTGTGAGCTAGTTTTCCATCATTTAAAAACTGACGTTTTGCTTCACTACCGCAATTAGGACATGGAAATATATACGCTCTCTGCATGGAGAAACCTCCTCAAGAATGTTAAAGTATTTTGTTTAAAGCTGTGGTGAATTTTTCATAGGGAACTACCCCAACAACTATTTCTGATAATTCGCCATGATTGAAAAACATAACTGCGGGAATACTGCGAATACCGTACTTTTTAGCAATGCTTTGATTTTCGCCATCACCAACATCTAATTTGACTACTTTTACCTGATCTTTGTATTCTTGGGCTAGTTTATCCATTAAAGGAGCAACCATCCTACAAGGTCCGCACCAAGTTGCGGTGCAGTCCATGACAAACAATTCTTTCTCCTCTAAGAGCGATTCAAAGTCTGATTTTTGGATATATTGAACAAGAGTTTCATTCGGACTTTCAGAAGTAGCCATAGGTTTTTCCAGTAAAAATTAAAATTGGTGATTATGTGGTTGGGAAATGGGAAATTTTCAAGGATAGAATGGAATATCCATGAGTTAAGTTATTTGTTGAGTTAAAGCCAATCTCAGAAGTGCTATAACCCTGATGCCATAGAAATTTCAATCTTTTGATTTTTCTTTTATTTCGCATAAAATACTCAGGACTTTTACTTTATTTTTGTGTCATGCAGATAAAATCTGTTTTCCTGCTTTGATTAATCTTTTCCTAGCATTTAAAGTTTTTTTGTTTCCTATTAAACGAGACTTAGAAAAAGAATCTTGTAAAAACTGAGTCACTATTTCAACTGGGCGATCGCCATTAATCACAGTTAAACAACCTTGTTGGCGATAATGCTGAATTAAGGGAGTAGAATGCTCCTGATAGACTTCTATTCGCCTATAAATAACCTCATGATTATCGTCTAAGTGACCTCGTTGCAGTAACCTTTGTACCAAAACATCAATTGGGAGATAAAAGCTAAAAACTTGGTCGTAAGGCTGTTCTGATAATGCAGTGTTGCCTTTAGCCCGGATTTCTAATAGTAATTGATCAAGAAGTTTCACCTGGGATAAATTACTAGGAAATCCATCCAGAATCCAACCCCGTTGGGCAGAGGAATGACTGAAGTGTTGGCGGATGATATCAAGAATGAAATCATCTGGAACTAAATCACCTCTTTCTATATACGGCTTGACTTTTAAGCCGAAAGAAGTCTCTTTAGCGATCGCCTGACGGCATATATCATCAATGGAAATATGCGGAATTTGCCATTGGCTTGACAGTGCTGCCCCCTGGGTACTCTTGCCAGCACCCGGTACTCCTAAGAAAATCAATCGCATTCAAACACCCCCTATTTCCAACTGAAAATGAGATGAATTCAACAACCAATACAATCCCCAAATATAAGATTCCTCTAGGAATAGCCAATATTTGAGATATCATATCTACAGAGGTGATTGAATTCTCAAAACTATGGCAACTGAAAAATCAAAAGACTCTTACCTGTGGGAAAAGCTAGACCAAGCCAGGAAAGCGAAAGCTGCCAGTGGCGGCTATGCAGGCTATGGTTCACCTGCTTTTGGTCAACAGTCAGTTAATGGTGAACTAGTAGAGAATCCGTCTGAACAACAGATCATTGAATTAATTCGCCGTCACCACAAGTCAGGAAAATCACTTCCACAAATTGCCGCGTGGCTTAACCAGCAAGGATATACAACCAAGCGAGGCAGTCAGTGGCAACCTGTATCAGTTAAAAGGGTTTTAGACAGGCTGTATGGTAAAATACAAAGAATTTCTGGCATGGACGAAGACTGATGCCCACATTGGCTCTGATTTAGAACCACAACGTAAAAATGTTTTCTTTGCCCTATATTGGATAGGCCAGTTTAAATTTTATCCCTCATTTACCTTTTAATCGTTAAACCCTTTATATGTAAACTGTTTCCTCGATTTATCCTTTACATCCCCCGTATCATAACTGAAATTTGTAGAAATAATATGTATATGACAAAAAACTTTACAAAACTTCATAAATTAACTTCATCAGCTATTGTCAACCATGCAAATTGATGAGTCACCCATTGGTGTTCCCTGCTTAGAAGAGGCGATAGATAGGCATCCACTGGTTGTTGCACCCCATACTTCCCTAATTAATGTTGTGAATTTAATGAATCAGACGCGAGGTAATAGTTGTTTATTACCTGACTTTGATTCAGCAATTGGCTTTAGTTCCATGGGAGGTACGCGTTCAAGTTGTGTTTTAGTCATGGAAGAAACAGAGATACTGGGTATTTTCACAGAGCGAGATATTGTCAAACTTACAGCAGCGGGTAGAGATTTTGCTGATGTGAAAATAGCTGATGTCATGGTGCATCCAGTCATAACCTTGGCGGAAACTGCATTTCGGGATATCTTTGCCGCACTGTTTTTGTTTCGACGATATCGCATTCGCCACTTGGTGATAGTCAATGCAGAGGAACAACTCGTGGGGATTGTCTCCCCAGAAAGTATTAGGCAAGTTTTGCGCCCCACTAATTTACTGAAAATGCGGCGGGTGTCAGAAGTAATGACCACTCAGGTAATTCATGCACCACCTACAGCCTCCGTACTCAGTTTGGCGCAGATGATGGCGGAAAATCAAGTTAGTTGCGTGGTGATAGTCAAAACAGATTCCTGGAACGATGTCTTATCAGCCTTTAAACCAGTAGGAATTGTGACAGAAAGAGACATCGTACAATTTCAAGCATTGGGATTAAATTTGCCTCAAATTGAGGCAAAAACAGTGATGAGTACACCGTATCGGCTCAATAAATAGGGGTAACAGAGGAAAATAAGTGCAACGAGGTACA
>JBAXRM010000111.1:0-16370 GCA_037131225.1 Nostocales cyanobacterium ELA583
AAGTCTTGATTTCTTACAAGCTCAGTCCCTTTAGGGCTGAGTTATTGACCTAATTACCCATTACCAATAAATAACAAAAAAACTCGGTAGACTGATTATATCTCTACCGAGTTAATATTTGTTTTGATAATTTTCTTAAAAGAATATTATTCAACTTCGCTATTATTAGCTTCTGTTGCTTGTACAACCATCTCAAAACCCATTCTTTGTTCTGCATTCCGCAAAAAGTAACCACTAATCATCGCAGATGCCAATAAGCGACCTAAGCTTTCACGACTAGTAGAAATAGTAATACCGAAATGTTCTGAAGGAAGATTGCCTAAAAGTCCAATAATATTTCGTTCCATTACCTGCAACACTTCAGTAGAAGTAGGTTTAGATAATTGGTTAATTGTTTCTGGAGTTAATGATTTAACGTATTGCCATAATAAATTAGTTGCTTCCGACTCACTATTAAAAAATTCTGATACTCGATTGGATGGGTTACTCATTTTTGATCTCCTGTACTGCCACTACTAACGACGGTGTTTGTGACCGGAATAACTGATAGTTATTGCCTATTCGATTTAGTTGACTATTATATAATTTATGTCAACCAATCTAACAGTTTATTCCTTTCGAGGGAGTCGGTGTAACCGTACCAAAATGGGAGTGTTTTTCACCTATTAGTGAGTATGGGTGGGGAAACTCCACCCATAAAGCCGCAAAAAAACTGATCATTGACTAATAACAACTGACTAACTTGCAAGATACTCATTCATAGTGGCTTTAGATTTGCGAAGTTTGCTTAAGGCTTCGCGTTCAATTTGTCGAACTCGTTCTCGGCTAATATTCAGGATTTGACCAATTTTAGCCAAAGTTAAGGATTGTCCATCTACCAAACCAAAGCGGAGACTAATGACTTCCTTTTGTTGGGGAGTCAGTTCTGACATCATCCGTTCTAAGTCATGGGATAGGGAAGTTTGCATCACAAAATCTTCCGGTGTTGCCCCTGTGTCTTCTAACATTTCCCCCAGTTCGGTGTCATAGTTATCTCCTAACCGCAAGTCTAGAGATAATGGCAGCCGGGCTTTTTCTAGATAATCTCGTACCTGTTTGGGTGTTAGATCTAATTCTTGGGATAATTCCGCTACTGTGGGCGCTCGTCCTAGTCCTTGGGAAAGTTGACGCTGGGCTTTTTTAATTTTGTTGAGTTTTTCCGTAATATGAATAGGCAAGCGAATCGTCCGGGCTTTTTCGGCAATAGCACGGGTGATGGCTTGACGTATCCACCAATAGGCATAAGTAGAAAATCTATAGCCTTTGGTAGGGTCAAATTTTTCTACACCCCTTTGCATACCAATACTGCCTTCTTGAATCAGGTCAAGTAAATCAACATTGCGTTTAATGTACTTTTTGGCAACAGAAACGACTAAACGGAGATTGGCTTCTACCATTTTCCGTTTAGCTATTTCACCAATAGCGATCGCCCCATTTAATTCTGATACTTCTATATCAGAGGCTACTGCCCATTCTTCTACACTTGGTTCATGGCCTAACTGGGTAGCAAGACCTGCCCTGATCTCATGCAAGGCAGTAGATCGTTGCACCTGTTTACCATAAAAAATCTCTTCTTCATGGGTGAGGAGTGGTACACGGCCAATCTCACGCAGGTAAGTCCGCACGAGGTCGGTGGCTGATTGAGCGGTCTTCATGGCGCTACTCTTTGGTAATGGTGGGTTTGCTGATAGGGTGGTTAGCGGAATAATGTTTGGGGATAGTTACACCCGATAAACTCAGGCTGCTCATATTTAGGGAAATTAGGTATTTCACCACTAAAGGTTACATTTGTTTCCTTGTTTCCACAAGTATCTATAGTTAGATACACAGTAGCAAGTCAAACATTTTTTGTGTTTTTGCGAATATTAATAATTGTAACATTTATGAGAACAAGTTGACTACCGCGAAACCCGCACTTTTGTAGTAATTCCAGATCACCTAAAACCTTGGAATTAGTTAATCACATACATTTACTGGGATGATGATCAATTCTCTAGCGAAGAAATAGCTTCCTCATATTTGTTAAAATATCTCAATGATAGCCTTAATGATTCTTTTGTAACAATTGCTTAATAATGTCCAAACTATGATTTTTGTGATTATTTTGATTAAGATGATTAATTTCGCCTGAAAATCACAAAAATCACAGTCAAGACTAGTAGTCTGTCAAGAACTAATTGACGGGTTCATTCGTTGCCATTTTGATTCTTCCTTCTTCCTTCTTCCTTCGTGTCTTTCGTTCCTATATCCCTCCGGGACGCTCCGCGAACGTGGTTCGTTTCTTATCCGTCAAAATTTATTTGACAGACTACTAATTCATCGGACAATATTCCTGAATCACCTTGACATCCAAAGTGGTATTTTGCATAGAACGGATAGCTGCGGCTGTCGCCCTAGCACCGGCAATAGTAGTAATGATGGGGATTTTGTAACCCAACGCCGTGCGCCGAATTAACTTAGAATCGGCATGAGCTTCTTCTCCAGAGGGTGTATTAATGATGAGTTGAATTTTTTGATTTTTAATTGCATCCAGGACGTGGGGACGACCTTCATGGAGTTTGAGGACAGATTCAATCTGTAACCCTTGTTCCTGAAGAACTTGGCGCGTCCCTTGGGTAGCCATAATTGTAAAGCCTAACTTAATAAACTCCTTAACGACATCTGCGGCCAAAGGTTTATCTCTGTCACTCATGGAAACAAATACAGTTCCCTGAAGGGGTATTTTTTCCCCTGCACCTAATTCCGCTTTAGCAAAAGCGCGACCAAAATCGCTGTCAATACCCATAACTTCGCCAGTTGAGCGCATTTCTGGCCCCAAAATGGTATCTGTACCGGGGAATTTACTAAATGGTAAAACGGCTTCTTTGACAGCAATATGAGAGGGAATAACTTCTTTGGTAAATTTCACTTCCTCTAAGGTTTTACCCGACATAACTAAGGATGCAAGTTTTGCTAATTGTACACCTGTGGCTTTAGATACAAAGGGAACAGTCCGTGATGCTCTGGGGTTAGCTTCCAAAATATACACTTGGGGAGAATAACCATTTGCCCCAACTACAGCAAATTGAATATTCATTAATCCCACTACAGACAGAGCTTGTGCTAGTTGAACTGTCCATAAGCGAATTTGGTTGAGGACAGCAGGAGACAGGGAAATGGAAGGTAACGCACAAGCTGAGTCACCGGAGTGAATCCCTGCTTGTTCGATGTGTTCCATGATGCCACCAATGACGACATTACCAGTGTGATCAGCGATCGCATCTACATCCACTTCAATGGCATTTTCTAAGAACTTATCAATGAGAATGGGGTGATCTGGTTCTACTTGGACAGCAAAGGTCATGTAGCGTTCTAATTCAGTATCAGAATAAACGATTTCCATCGCTCTTCCTCCCAATACATAGCTAGGACGGACTACTACCGGATAACCAATCCGTTTAGCCACAATTAAAGCATCTTTGTAACTTCTAGCCATCCCGTTCGGTGGTTGGGCTATATTTAATTTTTGGAGAATCTTTTCAAACCGTTCCCGATTTTCCGCCATATCTATAGAATCGGGTGATGTTCCCCAAATCTCTGTATTTTGGATTTTGGATTTTGGATTTTGGATTTCCCCATTTTTGGCTGCTTGTTGTTGAAGATATTCTTGCAGGGGAATGGCTAATTTTAAGGGTGTTTGTCCACCGAATTGGACAATTATCCCGACGGGGTTTTCGGCTTCGATGATATTGAGAATGTCTTCTTTCGTTAATGGTTCAAAATACAGGCGATCGCTGGTATCGTAATCTGTAGAAACAGTTTCTGGGTTAGAGTTAACCATGATTGTTTCATAACCCGCATCATGTAAAGAGTATGCAGCATGACAACAACAATAATCAAACTCAATTCCTTGGCCAATGCGGTTAGGACCACCACCCAAAATCATCACCTTGGGTTTATCACAGGGTAATACTTCCGTTTCTTCTTCGTAAGTAGAATAGTAATATGGAGTCAGAGCTTCAAATTCAGCCGCGCAGGTATCAACGGTTTTGTAAACTGGGATAACTTCTAACTGTTTGCGATATGTGCGAACTTCATCTTCTTTGGTTTTAGTAGCATAAGCTATTTGGCGATCGCTAAATCCATTCCGCTTCACTTCATACATTTGCTCCTTTGTCAACTGCTTCAAAGGAGTGCGTTTGAGAAATTTTTCTATTTCTAGCAGTTCTTTTAATTTATCTAAAAACCAAGGATCAATCGCCGTCAGTTCATAAATTTCCTCATTACTCATTCCTAGCTGCATAGCATGACGCACAGAGAAAATGCGTTCTGGGTTGGGTGTCCGCAACTGGGCGCGAATTTGTTCCCCACTAGGCAATTTTTCCGCTTTATCGCAACCCCAACCAGCCCGGCCTGTTTCTAAAGAACGCAAAGCTTTTTGAAAGGATTCATTAAATGTTCGCCCAATCGCCATTGCTTCCCCTACAGACTTCATTTGCGTAGTGAGAATTGCTTCTGAACCAGGGAATTTTTCAAACGCAAACCGAGGAATTTTAGTAACTACATAATCAATTGTTGGTTCAAAGCAAGCGGGGGTTTTCTTGGTGATATCGTTTTGCAATTCATCCAAAGTGTAACCCACAGCTAACTTAGCCGCAATTTTGGCAATGGGAAACCCTGTAGCTTTAGAAGATAAAGCCGAACTGCGGGAGACACGGGGATTCATTTCAATCACGACCACATCACCATTGACGGGATTTACTGCAAACTGGATATTAGAACCGCCGGTTTCTACGCCAATTTCCCGGATGATTTTAATGGACATATCCCGTAGCCGTTGATATTCTTTATCGGTTAGGGTTTGGGCAGGAGCAACGGTGATAGAATCTCCGGTATGAATCCCCATAGGGTCTATATTTTCAATGGAACAGATAATCACAACGTTATCTGCTAAATCCCGCATAACTTCTAGTTCATACTCTTTCCAACCTAGCAAAGATTGGTCAATCAGAATTTGGGAGACGGGACTAGCATCAATCCCTATTTGTGCCATTTCTTCAAATTCTTCTTGATTATAGGCTATACCACCACCAGTCCCCCCCATTGTAAAGGCTGGACGGATAATTAAGGGATATGTCCCGATTTGGAGAGCGATCGCTTTTGATTCGTCTAAAGTTGAGGCTGTACCACTGGGACACACTGCTACCCCAATCTTAGCCATTGCTTCGTTAAACAGTTTTCTGTCTTCGGCTTTTTCAATAGCTGGTAATTTCGCACCAATTAACTCAACATTGTATTTATCTAAAACGCCATTTTTTGCCAACGCTACAGCTAAGTTAAGGGCAGTTTGTCCTCCCATTGTTGGCAATAAAGCATCTGGACGTTCTTTGGCAATAACTTTTTCAACTATTTCCGGTGTCAGCGGTTCAATATAGGTGCGGTCTGCTGTTTCCGGGTCTGTCATGATTGTCGCTGGGTTGGAGTTCACCAGCACTACTTCATAGCCTTCTTCTCGCAAGGCTTTACAGGCTTGAGTTCCAGAGTAATCGAATTCGCAGGCCTGTCCAATCACAATTGGTCCTGAACCTAACAGGAGAATTTTTTTGAGGTCTTGACGACGGGGCATAGTTTTTACCTTAAATTACAAAAATACAAATCCTGACTATTTTAAGGGTCTTTAACCCCTAATCGTGCTTTTCATTATCAACTTTTCCGGGTAGCGATAGCGGTAAGGGGAAGGAATTATGAGAATGGGGGATTTTGGTTAGTGGTTTTTACGTTTTTTTCTCACGCAGTAGTTCGACTTCGCTCACTATAAAAGGCGCAGAGGCACGGAGAGAATTTAAGATTTATTTATTCGTTATGGATTATAACAATAAAGCTGCACAGATAATTAATTTATCTTTCTTTATCTGTGTTTATCTTGTGTTTATCTGCGTTCAATTATTCTGGAAATGATATTAGAGAATGTTAGCGATTGTTTAATTAAAAGAACTTAACTAATTTATTGTTGTATATATAAAAATAATTAGTTTTAAATGCCTGATATAAAAAATGGCAGAAAAGTGTAAGTTACCATTTCTGCCAAAAGGATTTATTTTGTAAAATTCTCAAGGACTAAAATTTTTCTTTATCTTAATTTGGTTAAACTGAGATTATGGAAAGTTCAATTTTCAGCCCTTTGGACAAAACCTAAAGTTAAGCTATCTTTAGCTAAGAAATGTGCTAGGTGATAAGCTCTTTCTTCAGTTTTTAACAGGATTTTTTCGTACAAATAGCGTGTACCTCTATCTCCTAAACTCTCAGCTTGAGAAGCTTGACGGCGAATTATCCCAATTAATGCCTGTTCTGCAACTAGGTCATTTTCTACCATCTTCCGGGCAGAAAATACGCCATCTACTTCTGGTTCAAAACAGCATAATTCAGCTAATTTACTGAAACTTGCTGCTGGGATTCCACCTAAACCATTCAAGCGCTCGCCGATTTCATGAACGTGATCTTGTACTTCTTTGTAGTTGGTGTTAAAGAATTCATGGAGTGAACTGAATTCTGCTCCTTCAACTACAAAATGATGCTTTTGATATTGTAAATATAATGCCTGAAAACTAGCCAATACGACATTAAAGCCTTCGACAACTGGAACGGTGACACTGTGATCTAGTAATACAGGATTGTCATAAACCTGACCAAAGCTGTGTAATATAGTTTGCGTATCAGACATGGTTTTCCTCTCTTTTTAACAGTTATGATTTTTAACTGCTTACTGTTCACATATTAGCATTTTAAAAATAAAAGCAAGGTTACTAAATCTTAAAAACTTTTGCATTATTCGCAATCACAAGTATCAGTTTTTTTTGCTATATCTGCCTTTACAGGTATATATTCAGTATTGATATTGACTTCAATCTCAAAGTGTGCATACCTCTTGATAAAATAAAAATGAGATTTTTTCTCAAAATTAATGACAATATTTAGCAGTTAGTGTATTGTAAATAAAGAAGCTAAACTCCGACTAAATCGCAGATTTGGGCTGTGAGTTTCTAGTTTTACTGCAACTTTATGGCATTTTGAGGGCTACTCGCTTGAAATCTTCTAGCTCAGATACAGATAAAAAGCACGTTATTGATATAAATTGGACAGATCGCTGGCAGGTTTATCAACGCTTGCAAGAATTAGATATAATTTGTGTTTGTGAAAATAACCAGCCTTTAACCGTAGAAATAAATAACCCCACCGCAGCTATTCAACTTTGGAGTGTAATTCAACAATTCACTGCTTCTCGTCAAGACCTGATTGGCAATATTGAAAATTGTTGGCGTTGTCGTTACCAAAAATTTTAGTTAGAAAAATAGGTTAAAAAATGAGTATATCTACTAATTCAGCAGTGACAGAATTTTGTTTTGAAGGCAGATTTTTGGACTTTGTGATCAAGGATGGATATAAACTAAAAGGATTGTTATTAGGAACTTCTGAAGGTGAATGTTATATAAAATTAGCCAAGCATTTACGGAGTGCTTTTGATTTGCATTTACCTCAAGGTACTTGGCTGCAAGTTGTGGGAACAAAACAATACAACCCGAAAAAAGATCAGGTAACATTGGTAGCAGAACGAGTTATGGCTGCAAGTGCTGATATGGGAACAGTTGCAGTGCCAAGTCTAGCTAAGACGAAACCAGCTAAAACCCAAACAATTTTAGTTTGTCAAAAGTCTGATTGTATGAAACGCGGTGGTAAAGCTTTATGTCAAGCTTTGGAATCGGAGTTAAGAAACAGCGGTTTAGCAGATTCAGTTACTATTAAAGGAACTGGCTGTATGAAAAATTGTAAAGCTGGTCCTAATTTAGTTATGCCAGATAAAACTCGTTATAGTAGAATTAAAGCTGAACAAGTTCCAATGTTAATAGATAAACATTTTCCTGGGGATAATAATAATTTGGATAGATATACAATTGAATTGCAAATCGTATAAGAATAAAAAACTAATTTGGTATGTTAAAAGAAACAATTTCATTTATAGTTGAAGGCGATCGCATTGTCGGTGACTTATATCTACCCGCATCATCTCATCAGCCTGTACCAGCGGTAATTGTGGGTGGTCCTATGACTAGCGTGAAAGAGCAAGTAACAGGTGTTTATGCTCAAGCATTAGCAGAACGAGGTATTGCTGCACTGGCGTTAGACCATCGTCACTATGGACAAAGTGAAGGGAAACCGCGCCAGTATGAATACTATCAACACAAAATTGAGGATCTGAGCGCTGGGGTTAATTACTTATCTCAACGTGATGAAATTGACTCTGAACAAATTGGAGCGTTAGGAATTTGTTTAGGTGCAGGATACATTGTTTGGACGGCTGTAAACAATCCTAAAATCAAATGGGTGGGGACTATTGCCGGTTATTATCGAGATGTAGAAGCAATGCAGCAAAAAGATCCATCAGGATTTAATAGCAAGGTGGAAGAGGGTATCTCTGCACGTAAACATTATGAAACAACTGGAGAGGTATTAACCATACCTGCTGTATCTTTGACTACTGATGCAGCGATGATGACTCCTGAGCTATATGACTACTATGGTACACCAAGAGCCGGAGTAGCAAACTACACTAATGAGTTTGCGATTATGTCTAGAGAATATTTTCTCCCTTTTGATGTTCAATCTGCTGCTTCAAAACTGAATATTCCGGTGACAATGGTACATTCCCAAAATGCCTTATCACCCCAATTAGCAGAGAAGTTTTATGAAAATTTAGGTGGTGAGAAAAGAATTAAATGGATTGAATCTCCAGGACAGGTAGATTTTTACGACAATCCCAATTTAGTTAAGGCTGCACTTGACTTTGTTCTGTAATTGTTAATTTTTAATGTTGGGTTTCCTTGCGTCAACCCAACCTACTTGGTTAGATGGAATTCACCTTTTAAGCAAAGCGAATTTTTAGATAATCATCTTCCATTTTTGCTCCTGCTGGTTGCAGTGCAGCTAAAGCTTGCGGTAATACTAAATTACGGCGATGATTACCAATAGTAATGTTTAATTCATCTCCAGTTTTATTCAATTGAACTTGGCTTTTGGGAATATTGGGTAAATAGAGTTCTAAACTGTATTGGTTATTATCTTGGACAACTCTGAGAGTTGTTTCTTTATAATAAACTTGAGCAGGATCTTCATCTTTGTACAGAGTTTCTTTCAATCTTTCCAAAGCTGGTAAACCACAAAGTTCTTCAGAGTATAGAGGTACTTCCTTTACTGGCAAAGGTAAGAAATTGTCATGAATTTGTTGACGGTATTGTTCTTGATTTTCCTTCCACCGTTGGAAAAATGGATCTGTAACTTCTGGGGGAATAATCCGGTTAGCAATAACTAAATCTGTGGCGACATTATACAAACTCAAATAGGCATGAGCGCGAAGAGATTCTTTAATTACCATCTTTTCGGGATTGGTAACTAACCGGACTGAAGTTTGAGTATTATCAGTTAAAACTTTTTCCAAAGCTTCAATTTGCTCATAAAACTCGTAAGGTGCGTCCATTACCTCTTTATCTGGTAAAGAAAAACCCACAATAGGTTTGAAGAAAGGTTCTACAAGTGGTCTGAGGGCAACGGAAATATTTTGCAAAGGTTTGTAAAAACGACGCATATACCAACCGCCAACTTCCGGCAAACTTAACAGCCGTAATGCTGTACCAGTGGGGGCAGAGTCAATAATTAATACATCATATTCCCCTTCATCATAATGACGTTTCATTCTTACCAGTCCGAAAATTTCATCCATGCCTGGTAAAATTGCTAACTCTTCTGCTTGTATGCCGTCTAAACCTCTGGCTTGTAAAACTTGGGTAATATAGCGTTTCACAGTCCCCCAATTACCTTCTAATTCTTGCAGTGCATCTAATTCTGCACCCCACAAATTAGGACGAACTAGACGGGCATCATGGCCTAATTCCACGTCAAAGCTGTCTGCAAGGGAGTGGGCGGGGTCTGTACTTAATACCAATGTCCGATAGCCCAGTTCTGCACAACGGAGTCCAGTGGCTGCGGCAACGGAGGTTTTACCTACGCCACCTTTCCCTGTCATTAAAATTACTCGCATCAATAATTCCTTACTGCCTGAAGTTTATTTACATTTATTTACATTATGATGGTTTTTTCCCAGAAAAGAAATGCTGTTTGATGACATCTAAACGGGAACAGTGCCAATAATCAATGTGGGAGACAATTAAACCCTCAGCATTCAGGCGTAATTCACTCCAACCAGAAACGGCAATGCGCGGTTTCCAGGGTAGGGGAGAATTCCAACTCATGGTCCATTCAGTTTTAATAATTTCTTCCTGAGATTGGATTTGATGTAAATCTAGTTTGAGGTTGAGAAAAACAGTTTGAATGAATTTAATCATCCATTTATAAAGTTCAATCCCTCGAAATTTGAAAACAGCATCTTGAAAATAAACATCATTTGCATAAATGCTGTAAGTTTGATTGAGAGGAAATCTTTGATAATCAGATTTGATGGTTTCGATAATATCCATAGTCTTATTTCTTGCTAATCATTAACTTAAGTTTACAACTATGAAATGATATTTCCTTAGTTCATATTCGCTTTTCTGACCAATTCATAGCCGCAGTAGAATTAAAACAAATTGCAGCACAGGAAGCAAAGCAAGCTGAATTTATTGCCTTGAAAGCAGTAAAACAAGCCTAAGTTAAAGTCAATTTGGCCAAAGAAGAAGCAGAAGCTCAAAGCTTACTCAGACAAAGTTTAACACCCGAATTTTAGATCAAAAACTAGAAGAAGGATGGCAATTGGGTGATTTATCTCGTGTAGGAGATCCTGAATCTTTTAGTAAATATGATCAAGATCGAGACTGTTGTCAAGATAAATTATCTCAGCTAATAGTTGATAGTAATATTTCACTAGAACTAAACTTTGATATCCAATCTACACGCTTTTCTAAAGAGTTACATATACCTTTCCTATTACTAAAAATAGTCCTAGAAAATTTACAGAAAAGATGTCCTTTATTTCGTGAACTTTATAATTATCTACATAATTTATGTAATAATTATTAGTCATCATCACTTGATTAATCTAAAAATTCTCCCAAACTTGGCACATTTACCCAACTTCCTCTTTCATGAGATTCATGAGATAAATCCATTAATAACTGTGAATAAACCCCTTCTCGTAAAGAAGGTATAGTTTGTTGATTATTCGTAATTCCTTTTACCCATTCATCAACAACACGAATAAAAGCACAAATTCGCCCATCATGATAATGTTGAGGAAAAAGAAATTGTTGGGGAACTGTTATTTCTTTTAAAGATTCTCCACTTTGACAACCCCAAATCTGAAAACCATGAATATAGTCTTTTTGATTCTTACTACCTAAAACTAATGTTCCCTTATCCCCATATATTTCTATCCAATGAGTTCTTTCTGCATGAACAACCGCACTAATAGAAACTTGACAAGGTGTACCATTTACGAATTCCAGAGATAATAAACAAGTATCATCAGTATCAACTGTTTGCAATTCTCCAGTTATGGGATTAACTCTTTCAGGAATAGCAGTAATTAAATGAGCATTTAATTTTTTAACTGCACCAAATAACCAATTAATATAATCAAAAGCATGAGAACCTAAAGCACCTAAAGCACCACCACCTTTTTCTTGACTAGAATACCAATTCCAAGGACGAGATTTATCAGCACGAGAAGAACCCAACCAGTCAATTTTAATTAACCGAATATTTCCTACATTATTTTCAGTCAGCAGTTGCGCCAAAAATTGCCATTCCGGGACAAAGCGAAATTCAAAATCTACAGTTGCAATCACACCTTGGGATTTAGCTAATTGATATAATTCTTTAGCTTCATCTACATTTAAAGTTACAGGTTTTTCTAACAAAAGATGTTTACCAGCTTGCAAAACCTGTTTAGCCATTTCATAGTGTAAAAATGGCGGTGTGGAAATACTAACAGCCTCCACTGCGGGTAAAGCCAGAATTTCTGTTAAATTATCGCCAGCATAGGGGATATTGTAATTTGCCGCAATAGTTTTTGCTTTATTAATATCTCTATGATAAATAGCGACAAGCTTAGTTTGATGATGTGCTTGAAATGCGGGAATATGAACTTTCTGACCAAATCCCGTCCCAACAACTGCTACCCCAATCATGATTAGTTTTTGCTAAATTTACTTAATATATTAAAAACGGTTAGGAACTTTACTTTTTTCTGACGAAAAAATTCATTTCAAAGCCTCTCCCCGTTCACGGGGAGAGGTTTACCAGAGGGGTAAAGTTTTAAGCCGTTTGCAGTATAATAATTGTACCGATTAATTGACTTTTGAGAAAGTTAATGGCGAAAGTTATCAATAGATGAAAATAATCGCCATTAAGTTAACAAAGACAAAATCCTCTAATCTTAGATAGAAACTGAGGCTGGAGGATTCGTATTATTAGCAAGTAAATCTACATCTTTTGATGCCTCACTTACACGAATAATTTTCGCTCCTAATTGCTGTAGCTTCATATCAAGACGATCATAACCTCGATCTAAATGATGTAAGCCTTGAACAGTAGTTGTTCCAGTTGCTGCTAATCCTGCTATGACTAAGGCTGCGGAAGCTCTTAAGTCTGTCCCTATAACTGGTGCGCCTGATAACATTTGCACTCCTCGAACAAAAGCAGTATTACCTTTAACCCGAATATCTGCACCCAAGCGATTCAACTCAGCAGCATGACGTAAACGGTTTTCAAAGACAGATTCATTAATGATACTGTCACCTTCGGCTACAGTTAGTAAAGCCATGAAAGGTGCTTGCATATCCGTAGGAAATCCAGGATGGGGCAAGGTATCAATATTTATTGCCTTGAGAGTTTTTGCTGGCAAAATACGTAAACAGTCTTGTGCTTCTTCAATGATTGATACACCAATCTCCTGCAACTTAGCAATGACAGGGATTAAATGATCTGGAATAACTGGGGATAGAATTATTTCAGAACGGGTAATTGCCCCAGCGATTAATAAAGTTCCTGCTTCAATGCGATCAGGAATGATAGTATAATCAGTTGAGTGTAATTTAGAAACACCAACTATAGTAATTGTACTTGTTCCTGCACCTTGAATTTTTGCACCCATTGAGTTACAGAAGTTAGCTAAATCTACTACTTCTGGTTCTCTGGCAGCATTATCAATGATAGTTTCTCCATCTGCTAAAGTAGCAGCCATCATCAAAGTTTCTGTCGCACCGACACTAGGAGTATCTAAGTAGATTTTCGCGGCGCTTAACCTACCATTATTTCCGGGAACATGAGCATTACAAATACCATGTTCAATTTGCACCTCTGCGCCCATTGCTTGCAGTCCCCTGACGTGCAAATCTACCGGTCTTGCCCCAATTGCACAACCCCCTGGTAAGGGCATTTGTGCCACTCCTAGTCGGGCTAAAATTGGACCAATGGCGAAGAAACTGGCTCGTAGTTGGGTAACGAGTTCATAGGGAGCTTTAGATGTGGTAATTTCCCGTGCATCAACATCTAAAATATCTCCGTCTCTATTTAAACGTAACCCTAAAGCTGATAAAACTTGTCCCATTCGATTTACGTCCGCTAACAAAGGAACGTTACGAATCCGACAATCACCGGAACAGAGAAATGTTCCAGCCATAATTACCAGTGCGGAATTCTTAGCTCCGCTAATTTTTACATGACCGCTTAAAGGATGCCCACCAGAGATCTGCAAGACTGCGGAGTCTGCTTCTAGTGAAGACTTGGCATCTGGTAAGCTGCTAGAAGAATTAATAAGCCTACCTCCAAAAGTAAGTAATTATAAAGGTTTGATGTTGGTTTTGATTCTATGTTGATCATCCTCTAGCTAAAAGCAAAGAAGATTTTCCTCTAAGTTGTCAAATGCCATAAAGTCGTTAGATTCTATCATAAGACCTCGCGGTAAGTAAGAAACTCGGTGTATTTATCTCTGAGAGGGAGGCGACACGAGCGGTTAAAACCGCATT
Source organism: Nostocales cyanobacterium ELA583 (assembly GCA_037131225.1). Classification (GTDB taxonomy): domain Bacteria; phylum Cyanobacteriota; class Cyanobacteriia; order Cyanobacteriales; family Nostocaceae; genus Dolichospermum. Next base: position 14,034 of record JBAXRM010000111.1, read on the forward strand.
GAATCTTAAATTTTAGTCAGGTTTTTTGATTGGAAACCTGAAAAACCAACTCCCATTTCTGGGGTAATGTTAGCTGAATGCCTCCGGCACGCTGGCGCGAACGAACTGTTATAAGAGCTTGTTGGGCTTGCTTGATTTCTCTTGCAAGCTCAGTCCCTTTAGGGCTGGGTTACTGACTCCGGATGTCGGCTTGATTGGAAAAATGGGGCTTGGTCAGATGTGAGCAAAATTTTAAAATTGCCCTACATCTATTGTGACAAATTTTTTCTTGACAAATGAAAATAATTAGGCCATAATGATAAACTGTTAATAAAACTAAATTCTAGCGGAACTGGCGGAATTGGTAGACGCGCTAGATTCAGGTTCTAGTGCCTTCACGGGCTTCCGGGTTCAAGTCCCGGGTTCCGCATATCAATTTTAGATTGATCTCAAATCCGAAATTTAAAATCTAAGATTGTGTTAACAAGTTTACAAAATTCTCTAGTTAAACAAATCCGCAAGTTGCACTCCACCAAGGAGAGAAATAAGCAGCAGCTATTTTTATTGGAAGGAACGCATTTGCTTGAGGAAGCTTGTGCGGTTTCCTATGCTTTCGATGCGGTGTGCTGTACTCCTCAATGGCATGATACACATCCTCAACTATGGGAAGTTATTTGTAGTCAGTGCTATCGCGTTGAAATTGTCAGTGCAGAAGTTTTAGCCGCAATGGCTACAACTGTCAATCCTGATGGTATAGTGGCGATAGCGAAGCGAGAGGCGCAAACCACACAAATTCCCTTTACTGGTTTAGTTCTGGCTTTAGAAACTATCCAAGATCCTGGTAACTTAGGAACGATGATTCGCACAGCCGCAGCCGCAGGTGCATCAGGTTTGTGGTTAAGTGAAGATAGCGTAGATTTAGATAATCCCAAAGTTTTACGTGCCTCTGCGGGACAATGGTTTCGCTTAAATAAGGCTGTTAGTGAAGATTTGCAAGCCACAGTTCGCCAAAGTCAGCAAGCAGGAATGCAGGTAGTAGCTACCTTACCAAATGCTGATTTAACTTATTGGCAGGTAGATTGGCATAAACCTAGTTTAATATTATTGGGTAACGAAGGGGCAGGATTATCAGCGGATTTAGCGGTCTTGGCAGATATCCAAGTGAAAATTCCCCTGAGTCCTGGAGTAGAATCATTGAATGTGGGAATAACTGCTGCTTTAATGTTATATGAAGCTCAAAGACAAAGAACTTCGGGGTAATTAGTTAATTAATTCCTGCTCTTATTAGTTTTTTGCTCTAAATAATGTTCAATGTCAGCAACTACTTCTTCCCAAGCTGCTAGTACCGCCTCGCGGAAGTCAAAAGTCAAAAATCAAAAGTCAAAAGTAATATGGAATCAGCTTTTGGACGATTGAGAATGGTTCATTAACTTACGCCGCAGTGTACTAGATCAATAACCTCACTGCTTTCCTGGATTATACAGTTACTCGTATTTGAGATGGAATTATCTTGAACAATATCTTGCAACTGATTTAAGGATTGTTGAAATTCTTGATCAGCAAAATTGCGTTGAGAGTGTTGAATAGGTTTCATAATCTTTATCAGAGAATCATGATTTGGACATTTAAGACATTCAATACTATTGTTATAGATATTTGCTATCAACTATTATTTTCGTATCAATTTTATACATTAATAGGCAAAATTACCTTTCTTAGTAGACATGAATAAATTAATGAAACAAGGATTAATTTGGCTAAGTGCAGCTACAATTACCATGAGTTTAATTGCTTGCGATAGGTTTTTTCCTCCTCAAGGTGATCTGGTTGAGAGTGTAAGTGATGGTGATACATTAGTATTAAAAAGTGCTGACGGTAAAAAGTTAAAAGTGCGGTTTGCTTGTATTGATGCACCAGAAATACCCCATTCTCAGAAAGAAAAGAACAGTAAAATTACTAAAGATGTCAATCAGTTTGCTTGGGGTATGAAAGCAAAAATACGGATAGAGGAACTAATCAAACAAACCGACAGTCATGTAAACCTAAATATCACTGATAGCGATCGCTACGGTAGAAAAATTGCAGAAGTGCGTTTAAAAGATGGCACATTTTTACAACAAGTTTTGGTAAAAGAGGGATTAGCTAAAGTATATCGTTCCTATTTAAGCAAATGCCCAAGCAAAGATATAGTACAACAAGCTGAAGCGCAAGCGCAACAGCAAAAAATTGGGGTTTGGGGTGATCGGAAATTTATTGATCCTTGGGATTACAGAAAAGCAAATAATTGACACTATCAGGGCTAAAGCCGCTGAGATTCTTGGTTCAACGAGTCCACTTAGCTCAGATCCCTTGCAGTAT
>JBAXRM010000112.1:0-16294 GCA_037131225.1 Nostocales cyanobacterium ELA583
TTACTCCTGAGTAGAATTCTTCTAACTCTCGCAAAAATGGGCGAACCGGGAGTTACAGTCCCCAGTAACTACAATTTTTTAGGCAGATTTTACCGACTGGCAAGCATCAGCGTACTTGCAAATATGATGGTTCCTTTGGCTGGTTTGGTAGATATTGCTTTTTTAGGGCATTTAACAGATATTCGACATTTAGCAGGAGTAATTTTAGCAACTATTCTCTTTGATTATCTTTATCGAGTATTAAAGTTCATGCGTTCTAGCACCAATGCTATAACGGCTCAAGCTGTTGGTAAAAATGATGATAAAGCAGTAGTTTTAGCTGGTTTACGAAGTGGTTTAATTGCTTTACTAGTGGGTTTAATTATTGTTTTATTGCAATATCCTTTACAAAAAATTGGTTTTTTCATTTTGAGTGGTTCTTCAGATATTGAATCTGCTGGAGTTGATTATTTTTATGCGCGAATTTGGGGCGCACCGGCAGTCCTCCTCAATTTTGTTTTATTTGGTTGGTTTTTAGGTAGAGAAATGAATTGGGTGATGCTATTAATGTCAATTGTCGGTAATGGTTCTAATGTATTGTTAGATTATTTGATGATTTCTAAATGGGGTTGGGCAAGTGCAGGGGCAGGTTTAGCAACAGCATTAAGTCAGTATTTAGCTTTAATCGTGGGTTTAATATGGATGTTTTTTACTATTCCTTGGCAAGCTGTACCAGCAGCCATTCAAGAATTATTTGATTGGGTAGCTTTAAAGGAAACTTTTGCGTTAAAAGGTAATATTTTGATTCGGTTTTTAGTATTAATTTCTGTCTATTCTATTTTTACTAATTTAAGTGCAACCATGGGAACAACTGTTTTAGCGCAAAATGGTTTATTACTCCAAATTGCTCTTTTGAGTCAGTTTACAATTCAAGGGGTAGGAGTAACAATGCAAACCCTGACAGCGAATTTTAAAAGCAAAGGCAATACTCAACAGATCATCCCTTTATTGATAGTTTCTTTAGTGACTAGTGTGGTGATTGCATTAGGTTTTGCCGGGACATCTATTTTCTTCCCTGATCAGGTATTTGGATTATTAACTAATCACACAGAAGTGAATCAAGAGATTAATCAATATACCATTTGGTTACTGCCTATTTTAGTAATTACTGCCATTACTTTTATGCTAGAAGGTTATTTTATTGGCTTAAAGGAAGGGGCAACTTTACGTAATACGGTATTATTATCTTTTGTAGTGGGTTTTATACCCTTACTAATTGCAGCTTGGTATTTTCATAATAATCATTTATTGTGGTCTACTTTATTGTCTTACATGACAAGTAATATGATTTTATTAGGTATATCTGTACCCCAAACATTTAAAGATAAAAGTTTAGAAAATCAGCCATTAATTTCCAGTTGAGATAAGACTCCCATTTGTTTTTTCAGATCCCCGACTTCTTCGAGAAGTCGGGGATCTTGTCTTGTCCGGATTAGAGGAAACCCCGCCCTGTTGAGATGAAATTAAACTAACTCAAAACCCAGCTAACCAGTGTTCTCACACCAAAACCAGTTGCCCCTGCACCGTTGTAGCCATGTTCTTTATCAGCCCAAACTGGCCCGGCAATATCTAAATGCGCCCAAGGGGTATCTTTAACAAACTGTTTGAGGAACAAAGCCGCAGTAATAGAACCGCCATAACGGGGTCCGGTATTTTTCATGTCGGCAATGCCAGATTTAAGTCCGTCAAAATATTTGTCTTCCATTGGCATCCGCCAAATTTTCTCACCAGCACTGTCAGCGGCTGTTTGCAGTTGGGAAGCTACCGCATCATCTGGTGTAAATAAACCAGCGATATCTTCACCCAAAGCTACCACACAAGCACCTGTAAGAGTAGCTAAATCAACGATCGCATCTACACCTAATTTATCAGCATAAACCAAGGCATCAGCCAATGTTAACCGCCCTTCAGCATCAGTATTGTTAACTTCGATGGTTTTGCCATTTGATGCGGTTAAGATGTCTCCAGGGTGCATAGCCTTACCGCTAATCATGTTTTCGGTAACGGCGGATATAAAGTGAACTTCTACATCTGGTTTTAATTGCCCAATGGCTTTGGCTGCGCCTAAAGTTGCGGCTGCACCACCCATATCCATTTTCATGGTTTCAATACCACTACCAGCACCTTTAATGTTTAAACCACCAGAATCAAAAGTTACACCTTTACCGATAATTGCCAGTTTTCGTCTCGGTGTGGTGGCTGGTTTATAGATGAGGTGAATGAATTTTGGTGGTAAATCAGAAGCTTGGGCAACGCCTAAAAATGCCCCCATGCCGAGTTTTTCGCATTCTTCCTGTTCGAGAATTTCCAGTTCTAACCCGTGTTCATGAGCGATCGCTTGGGCAGTTTCTGCCATAGTGATAGATGTCACCGAGTTAGCTGGGGCTGCTACTAACTGTCTTGCCAAAATCACACCGGCAACAATTTGATTAGTGCGGGTAATAGCAGCTTCTTGTCCAGCTAAACCGAGTAAATCAATAGTTTCAATGGGGGGATTTTTATCTTCAATCTCAGATTTAAAGCGATTATCTTGGTAAAGTGCTAATTCTATGCCTTCAGTCAACGCTTGGGCTGTAATAGCCGGATCATTATTCCACAGTGGTAAACTAATTGCCAGAGTTTTAGTTTTTTGCTTTTTAGCGGTTCGCGCTACAGTAGCCGCTACTCGGCGTAAACTGTCTAATTTTAGTGCCTCTGGTTTACCTAAACCCACCAAAATCACCTTCCGCACGGAATGAGTAGCAGTTAACCGAATGACGATAGTGCTATTTGCCTTACCTTTAAATTCTTCTTCGGCAATTATTTCTTTGATAATTCCCGCACATTTATCATCTAAGCCGGCTAAATCACCAGTTAATTCTCCTGCGTCTTCAAACAGGCCAACAGCTAAAGTATCACCAGTCCAATCTAATAATGCTGTATTTGTAGGTTGAATCGTCATTTTTGTAAGTTCTGTTTATCTATCTTCATGTACCAGTATTGCTCAAATTTTCGGAATCATGGGCGTTTCACGCAACATCTTGACAATCTGGTAGAATCAGAAATAGGTTATAAATGTCGAATTTACAAAGTTTTATTGTTTTTTTACAAAATTATTAATATGTCTAAAGATACAAATCAACCCCAACTACCACCAACCAGCGCCATTGAGAGTGTAACTAATGTTGCATTTGAAAATTGGTTTGAATATCCAGTGAGAGCGCAACCTCATCACACTGACTATGCGGGTATTGTTTGGCATGGCACTTATTTAACTTGGATGGAGGAAGCACGGGTAGAATGTTTACGCTCTATTGGCATTGATTTTGCTGATTTAGTGGCTTTAGGCTGTGATTTACCTGTTGTAGAGTTATCAATCCGTTATCATCGGTCAGTGCAGTTAGGGATGTCAGTCCTAGTAAGAACACGTATGGCTGAAGTAACAGGAGTGCGAATGAACTGGGATTATAAAATTATTTCTCCTGATCATCAGGATTTATATATTACTGCTCAAGTGACGTTAGTGGCGTTAGATCGGGAAAAGGGGAAAATTATGCGTCAGTTACCACCTGCGGTTCAAGATGCTTTGGCAAAGATTTCCGGATTTGGGAAGATTGGGTAATTGGTGAGCCATAAAGGGCAAATATCTCTAACTATTGCCCTATAATTTTACCGCTTATCTAATTTTGTCTATCTAACCATGGGCGTTGCTGATTTAGTCTTCAGTTAGTCTGCGACTTTCAAAATTATTAATGTATCCTGGCTGAATAATTAGCTCTTGAAACTCTTTACAAATCAATCTAATTAACTCTTCATTCTCCCCTGTTAGATAACGTCCGTGCATCAGCCTATTCCTTAATACACGGAGGTCATTAATTTTTTTCGTGATTGTATCTCGTGTATTTTTATTAACAGTATTAGCAAAAATTGACTGAGGTGAATTTGATAGCTTATAACCTCCTTCTAAGTCATCAACTATACTAATCATTTTTGATAAATCTGTAAAATCTGCATAATAAAGCCATTGCATAAGTAGAGGATTATGTTGCTGGTAGTTAGCTTCATTTTCCTTATTCTTTAATGCTTCACTCTTACATTCTTTATATTTTTTAAGTCTATCTTCCCATTTATAGCCATATTTCATTTTATATTTTTCAAGATTTTGTTCAGCATCTTCTATATATCTATCAAGAGTATCTTCCCAGCAAGAACCATACTTTTTAAGCATTACAGATATAATAAATTCTCTAACTGCGTTTTCAAAATTCATTACTAAAGGGAATAATCTTTCACTTCTCTCATCCCCATAAGAGTTATAAACAAGTGTTACTTTAGGAAAGTAAGTTTCTGCTGCCTGTGCTAAAACCTTCTCAAGTTCGACAGGTTCAACTGGAACTGCCATTTCAACGTCAAAAGTTATTAAAGTATGAGAATTGATATCGGATTGCCAATGTACATTTAGGAGGAACTCAAAATTTTGTGTAACTGCTGCTTGCAATTCATATTGATTATTTAATGGATTTAGAGGGACTGAATCGTATTCGTCATATACAGCACCCAAGTCATCGAAAAGATCATACAAGGCTCTTTCTAATTCCTCCTGTGGCTGTTCAAAGACAGTTAAGTAGCAAGCATGGATCATTAAACTCCCCCTTGAAATAGCTTTCCAACAAGCTTCTGAGCTTCAGCACGGTGATCTTCAGCCGCTTTCGATAATTGCTCTGCCTCTTTTATTAATCGTTGTGCTTCGACAACAATCTGTTTTTGTTCATCACGAGGGGGGAGCATTATAGGCAAATTATTTAGAGCAGAAAGAGTCAACATAGGCTGAATGCTACCAGTTGAAAGGGAGTGAATAAGGGCTTGACCATCATCTGAATTGAGATATAACGTCAAGTAAGCAGGATCAATCTTGTCTGTTAAGCGCAATCTTGCAAGGTGTGTATCTATGTTGGCTGGTTCGTCAGATTCATAAACAGCAGCTATCCCTGGACGCATGATTAAACTAACCAGCACATCACCCTTATGAACTTGAGTTTTTTCTAGTTTGTTGTGTTCCTCTGGAGTGAGATAGCGCACATGATTCAGGTTGATACCTTCAGTTGAAATATTACGTACTGATATCAAAGGAATTTCCCCTCTATCCTTAATCCCGTTGATAAAATAACCACGCTGAGTAGTTCCTAAAGTACCCAATTTGACTACTGGAAAGGGGCTTTTCTCTAACTGAGCCATTGCACCTGTCACAACTTGCGAGTAAGGTTCAAAGTTCCAGACACCCTTTTGACGTAACTGCGAAAGATTAACTATAGTTTTTTCCATTGAATTAACTCCCTAATAACCCAGCTAAATCTGTAATTGCTTTCCTCACTTCTGGCGGTTCATTAACTTCATCTTCTGAGGCAGAAATACGACCAGATGCGTCATAGCCAATATCATCAATCCTAGCCATGTAAATCTTATCATCCTGCTCAATTTCTAGCTGACTTTCTGCTGTCAAAGCTATCTCACGCTTTTCCAAAATAACCACGCTAGTTTTCACAGCGGCACCGTAGGGCATGAATGTTTCCTGTGGTAAACTAATCACTGCTTTTAATCTAGCCCAACGTAAAATCCAGTCTCTTATATCCTGCATTGAACTATTTGCCAATACACCATCCGGTAGAACAATTGCTAACTTTCCCCCTGGTGCAAGAAACTCAAGACAACGATTTAAAAGAGCAACTTCTTGAGGAATACTCTTAACAACTTTGTCCTTTTTCTTTGTCACCCCATCCCGTAAAGCAAAGTCCTTTAAAACATTTTCATTTGTCAACTTAGAACCAAATGGAGGATTAGTTAAAATCATCGTTAGTCCCCCCAGATAAAACCCAGGACGTTCTGGAAGTCCTTCTGTAATTCCTCCTGTAATTCTACTCAATCGCTCCAGGGAATCCATTACCTTTAAATCAGCATATTGTACGCCATTCATTAAAGTATTAACTCGCGCTACCTGCATCATATTTCGAGAATATTCAGCCCCAAATAAATGATTATCTCGAAACTTGATAAACTCTGCCGTTGGTTCTTCAGAATTAATCCCTTCAGCATTACCATTATTATTTTCTATTGCCTTTGCATATTCCTGTTTACGGACATATTCTAAAATGTGGGTTAGCATCCGCGCTGAACCACAAGCAGGATCACCAACATAATCATTTACTGTTGGTTGCAAAATTCCCACCATTAAATTAATTACAGGTGTAGGTGTGAAATATTGCCCCAAATCATCGCGGAAAGTTTTACTTAAAAAGTCCTCAAATACCCCACCCTTGACATCTGCTGAAGATTTTCGCAAACTCCAAGGCTGTAAACGCTTGACTATTTCCATTGTCGTGTGAGGCTTGAATTGCAACACATCAGCTTCATTAAAAGCCAACCTCACACCCAAATCATCACCAAATTTTTTCGCTAGAGTTTCCTGTTCCCACTGCTTCGCTTTCTCAAAAGTGTCTCTGACTTGAACTAATAACCGTTCTGGGTCAGTCTCATTACTAACACTAAATACATAAGCCTGTGACTCTCCTGTTTGCTTTGCTAAGTCAATTGTTGCTTGTTCGTCGTACCACTTAGCAAATAAGAATTTAACCATTGCATCAACGGCTTCTTGTGGCTGCAAACCCTCATGATCTCTCAAAAGTGAGTAACAACCAGAACGAGTATCCCCCAACACTTCCCGAAACTTATCACGGGATAGGGGCGTTAGTTCGGTTTGAATCCCATCTGGTTCACTGGGATTAAGGACTACAATATAGGAACTATGCTGTGCAGCTTCACGAGTGCTTTCATATTTGGACATAGAAACCATCAGCTTTAAATAACTTCTGTAGATTTATATGCTGGCTATACTTTTTTGGTACGTCAGCCGGATTTTTATAAGGATTAGTAAAATCGGAGAAAGGTATGATGTCAAACCTAGCTAAATAATATGCTATTGCGAGCATTCTTGTAAGCTTGGCTATCGCATTTTTATCTTTTTCCCCAGCAATTCTCATTTTGAAACGAGTTTGCGCCATTTCAGCGATCCCCGGATTTGTTAAGAATTGTAAAACCCTATGAATGTAAGGGTTTAAATGTCATGAAACCTTAAAATGAGAATTGCTGCTTTTTCCCCCTCAGCCACTAGAAATACTATCAAAAAAGGTTATACCTGTGATGTCATCAACCATCATCAATAGAAGTTTGAATTTTTTTAATTCTTACTTCTTTGCTGGTGTTTGGGAAAAAGTTTGAGCAAATTGATGCCAAATATCTTGGGGAGTAATGCCGAAACCAAAGTATAATAAAACCACGACAGCAGCGGAGATCATGGCGGTTTTAATGGTGGTTTTGATTAATTTCCAGAGAATAACAAAAACTATCCAAGCTACTATTAAAGTAATAATCATAAAATTAGGGAATAAGGAATTGGTACTGGGTTTTTTCCCAAATTAAACAGCAAAATCAGGATAATAAACTCTTTACTGTTACTTATTACCCATTTTTTGGAAAAATTGCAACCTTCCTGGGCTAGATGCTTCTAATATATTAATAAAGTGTAACTTTTGCACAGTACGGAAAATAGCTAGAAGCATGAACTACGAAATAGCCCGGAAACTACTGATAGACCAGACCGCAACCCTAGAGAATCCAGATACTCTGTTAGGTCGTTTACAACAAGGTAAACCTCCTGTTCCTGGTCAAGTTACTTCTACCCTGTTAGCTTTAAAAGTAGTATTTGAAGCCTTAAAAACAGCACCTAGCTTAGATAGAGAACTGGCTTTTGCGTTATATCAGTTAGCCATAAAGGCGCAAAGGTTTTTTGCAGCGGGAAGAAAAGCAGGTGTGGACTGGCCACCTCTGCTTAATGAAGATTTAGTCCGGATTTCCTTGGCTGCCGAAAGTATTTTTTCTGGAACGTGGCAAACTTTATAAATTAGCGAGTTCTTAATTCTGTCTCTAATTTACCTAAATCAGCTTTGAGTAAAACCGTGATATTACCAGTAATGGCTTTTCCTGCTTTGGGTTTGGCAATTTCTACCCAATAAGCATAACGATCTCCCACTCGTAATTCTCCCTGTAAAGCTTCTCGAATTGGTGTTTTTGCTAATCTAGATGTATTAATTTCAGTCTGATTAGGATATTGATAGACAACTTGAGCATCTCGATAATCTTGATACACATCTAAATTATAAATTACTCGCAAAGATTCTTCTAAACGTGGTAGCGTGATGCCATTAACAGCATCAAACATGGTCATGCGCTCAGTGCGAATTGTCACATGATCTTTGGTGAATATCACTCTACCTGGGGGTAATACGGAGGCTTGGAAGGTAAATCTTTGAGCCGCTGTATCACTTTTACTGATAAATAATCGTTCTCCCTGTCTTGGCTGTAGAGTTGGATGTGCTTGAATCCAGGAGGTTACGTCTTCTGTACTGTCTCCAGGCAAAGCTGTTGCTGGAGAATTCATCAATACTTCTACTGATAAGCAAGGTATCAGAGAACAAGGTAAAATCAATAATTTAAGTAAAGATTGTTTGAGCATTTTTTTAGTTATACATCGCTACTTTTATGACTTTCCGCGCCTTCATATCAATGAATACCTGTTCTAGATCCTGTAAAGGTCGGTGTTCACTAATCAGTAAGTCAAAAGGAATTGTACCACTAGCGATGAGCGATAAAGCTGCTTTTACATATTCTGGTGTATTGTGAAATACGCCTTTGAGAGTAAGTTCACTATAATGCAATTTTTCGGTATTAACGGCAATTGTGGTATCTCTTGGACAACCACCAAATAAATTGATAGTTGCACCAGGACGACCGCAAGCGATCGCTGTTTCCCAAGCACTGGGTACACCAGTAGCCTCAATGACTACATCTGCTCCCCAACCATCAGTTAATTCCTTGACTGTGTTAGCAATATCCGTAACTTGATGATAATTGAAAGTCTTGGCTGCACCTAGCTTTTTCCCAATTTCTAACCGTTGGTCATTACCACCCCACAATGTTACTTGAGTATATGCCGCTAAAACGGCGACAAACATCAACCCAATCGCCCCATCACCCAACACCACGACTCGATCATGGGGTTTAACACCAGAACGACTGATACCATGTAAGACACAAGCCAGCGGTTCAGTCATCGCCGCTAATACTAAGGGCAAATGATCGGGAACTTGTAATAAATTATGCTCAACTATGGGAGCAGGAATTTGGATATATTCCGCAAATGTACCATTATTCCAAGTTAAATGAGGACATAAAGAATATTCTTGGCGTTGACAAAAGAAACATTTCATGCAGGGTGCAGAATTATTTGCTACCACTCGTTGTCCCACCTGCCAATTTGTCACTTCAGCACCGACAGCAACAATCCGTCCCGCACCTTCATGACCGAATAATGTTGGTAGTGTCAACATTTTAGCATGGCCACCCCGTCGCCATACCTTCAAATCTGTACCACAAGTAGTGGCTGCTTCCACCTGAATCACCACCTCTCCGGCTTGGGGAGTAGGATCAGGAACTTGTTCTAGGCGTAAATCCTCTTGTCCGTAGAGTAGTGCTGCTAACAAATCTTTTCACCCATAAAAAAGAAGTAGGGGCGCAGGATAAACGCCCAAAAGTATGGTTGATACCACACTATTAAAATCTATTAAATACGGTTTTGTTCCATACTTAATGATATCGGCATATATTTTGGATTTTAAATTGGCAATATCTGATTTTATCTAAATTTCCCCTGATTAGTTCTCTATTTCTCATGTTGATAAATTTAAGAACTCAAAGCTGTTTGGGGTAAAACTTCTCGATTACGGGTTTCTAAATTAGATAGTGAATTAGATACACTATTTACACTTAGAACTGGTACTTCCTGTTTACAGGAAAGACAAAACCAATAAACCTCATGATGACGGACATGACGCAAAATCGAACTACCACAGCAGGGGCAGGTGTTAACTATAATACTCATAACAATGTCCTCCTTTAAAAAAAATTGACCGCAGGTAATGTTAAAATTAATCCAGACATTACCCTTAAATAATTCCAACTTCTACTTTTATGGTTGATTCTATATGAAGTTCACTTTTGCAGTCCTGTGTTCCCCTATTTGCAATTCTCCAATTGGGAGAGATTTCTAATGGAAAACTATCAATAAATGCTAAATTAACTGACTGTTAAGATATTTCTACAAATTCATATTTTCTATTAAAACCATGAAATATCAGGAGAACATTATTAAACTATAAACCAGTATAGACCTTATTCATCTATCTTAGGGATCATAAATATCTAATTTTTATGAGACAATTACTTTATCGTTATTTTACCCTCATTTTGATAATTAACTAATGAAAATTGCTACTTGGAATGTGAATTCTGTGCGGACACGTTTAGAACAGGTTATTAATTGGTTAAGAGAAAATCCTGTTGATGTTTTGTGTTTACAAGAAACTAAGGTCATAGATAAGGACTTTCCTAGCATCGCGTTTGAGGAATCAGGCTATTATCCATATATTTCTGGGCAAAAATCCTATAATGGGGTAGCTTTAATTAGCCGTCAACCCTTAACAGATATAAATGTGGGTTTTGGTGCTGTTTTACCCGAAATAGCATCAGAATGGGATGAACAAAAACGGGTAATTACAGGTGTATTTGAGGGAGTAAGAATCGTTAATCTTTATGTTCCTAATGGTTCATCTATTGGTAGTGAAAAGTATGAATATAAGTTAGGTTGGTTAAAAATCCTCAAGGAATATTTACAAACTTTACTATTATCAAATTCTGATATTTCTATGTGTGGTGATTTTAATATTGCTTTAGAAGATATAGATATTAATGATAAGGTAAAGATAGACAATCACATTATGGCATCTGAATTAGAACGTCAAGCTTTACGAGATATTCTTAGTTTAGGCTTTGCAGATGCTTTTCGTAAATTTAACAGCGAAGGTGAAAATTATAGTTGGTGGGATTATCGCACGGCTGCTTTTAAACGAAACTTAGGTTGGCGCATAGATCATCATTATCTTACACCAAGTTTATATGAACGCGCTCAAAGTTGCACTATTGATGTTGAACCCCGGAAGTTAGTTCAACCAAGTGATCATACACCTGTAATTGTGGAATTTTAATAAAATGTAGGTTGGGTTGACGCAAAGAAACCCAATATTTTCAATCCTTTTGTTGGGTTGCGAAAATATAGAATTAAATAAACCACGTTCTGCGAAGCAGTTCCCGAAGGTTAGACGCAAAGGACACTAAGGAAGAAGGAAGAAGATATTACCTCCCTAATAATAAACCTCTGAAGAAATAAACTATGTTAGTAAATATCTGTTCTATCCATAATATAGACTGATCTAACCATTCTAGAATTTGCTCTAATGGGTGTTTTTCATAGCCTAATGATGTGGCAGAGATATCAATCCAGTCTGGTTTAAAATTAAATTTTTGGCTGGTTTGATTACCTTTTTTTGGAATTTGTTCATTTTCAGGTTTAGGTGTTTTTTGATATGTTTTGCTGCGATTACTTAATAAGTCCCATTCTTGTTGGGGTGGTTGAAAATTATTAACATCACTATCATCAACTAATTTTTCTTGTATATTTGTAAATATAGAATCTATTTGATCAATTTTTCTGTTTGTTTCTCCAAATAAATCACTCCACGTCAACCAAGTTTCTCCGACAACATCACTATTATTTAATTGCTTATTTGGGTTTAAGATTGGCTGATAATTAGATTTAGTAGATAAGTTATCAATATCAGAGTTTGCACCAATTTGATAATTATTTCTTCCTCCAAAAAAATAATTTATCGCGGCTGCAATTAAATCATAAATTTGCGATTTTTGAGGTTGTAAACTATCATTATTTACAGGTGAATTGTGAATAATTTCTTGACCGCGTTTTTGTATAGGTACTAATGCTGTAGTTTCTAGATTAGCAACTAATTTATCTAGAAATCCAAAAAGTTTGATTGGATTCAGGAGAGATTTTCGTGCTATTATAGAATCTTCATCAGTTAACTTATTCAGAAGCTGATCAATTTTTGGTAATAATTCTTTTTCCTGGTTAGCAATTAATTGCAAAGAATACCGATATTCACTAATTTCACTATTAATTTTATCTGCTAATTTCACATTTTGTCCAGGCGTGAAAACATCAAAAATCCGATTATCTGCACTCACTAATACCAAATTACGGTTTTGCAATTCTATGGCAATTCCCTGTACTGTTGGTATATGTTGTTGAAGTGTATTTTCTGAAGTTGGAGAATTCTGTTTGGGAAAAATTTTCTCCCACAAAGATCCTAAAAATGTGAGCGGATTCGTTTGTGAGGAAGTTGGTAAATCAGTATCTCCAGGAGGAAGATTTTTGACTATATCTAATATATTTTGAATTGGTGCGTCACTCGCTGGAGGAGTTGCTGATTGTAATTGTTTTGCTGTTTCATTTTGTTGCAATAATTGGTAAAGTGGATAAAGTAGAGAACCTACACTTACCTGGGTTGCAATTCGTAAATTTTTGACTGTATTTTCCCATTTTTGTGTCAACCGCCGAGTATGCTGGTAGACAAAGTTAAAGAGTTTGCTTTGATAGCGATTGGAAGACATGGTAATAATCTGTAAGTTGTAGGGTTAATTTATGAGACTCCCAGAAAATTGTTAATTTTCGTCAATGTCAATTACTTGAATTCATAAAGTATAAAATTTTATTATAAAGCCATACTACAACAGGCTTTTACTTCTGAATTATGCTATATTATTCTGTGTTTAGAATTTCCTCCATAAATTGAAGATAAAGATACAGGAAATAAGCCTTAATACTATCAAAAATACTTTTTCTGGTTCTTGATTATACTAAAAATGGCTTAAACCTTGACCCCTCTCCAAACCTCTCCCCGTTCACGGGGAGAGGCTTTGAACTGAATTTTTTCCGTCAGGAAAAAGTAAAGTTCCTAACCGTTTTTAGTATATTCTAAATTCTCCTCTTCTTCCTCCTGACTCCTGACTCCTGACTCCTGCTATATTATTTTATTAGAATATGACTCTTCCTGTATCCTCATTAAATACCAAATCTATATCCGCAACAATTGAAAATCTACGTTCTTGTTGTCAAGTTGATATCCAGTCAAACTGGCGATATCAGGAAACCGACGGGGTAGTTACTAATTTTATCTTATCCAGTTTAACTGATTGGCAACCTGTTGAACTAAATGAAAAAGCTCATATTTCCTGGAAAGGGGGAAAACAGGTATTATGGTTGGTGCAAAAATTTTCTGTTCCCCAGAATTTATATAACTTTCCTTTAACAGGTTTGTCTTTGCGCTTGGCTTTGGTGTGGTGGGCTGATGCGGTCAAAGTATATGTTAATGGTAAGTTAGTATTGACTGGTGATTTATTTGATTCTTCACCGCGAGTGTTGCTGAGTCCGAGTGTGACTCCTGGAGAAGAGTTTACCATAGCTTTGCAGTTGGTAAGTCCAGGACATTGTGACGGGGCGTTAATGCGATCGCTTGCAATTTATGAGTCAACAGATTATGATAATCCCGATGCTGGTTTTATTGCTGATGAATTAGCAGTTGCGGAAATTCTTTTAGCAAACTTCGCACCAGAAAACTTACCAGATTTAGCGACAGAAGTTGAAAAACTCACAAATAGCAAAGAGATAGAAAATCAAGATTGGAAAACTTATCTGGTTAATTTACGAGAGACATATTTGGGTTTATCTGAATTTATCAGCAAGGAAAAATTAAATATATATTTATTAGGTCATGCTCATTTAGATTTAGCATGGTTGTGGCCTATTGAGGAAACTTGGAAAGCAGCACAAAATACTTTTGAGTCGGTTTTAAAACTCCAACAGGATTTTCCCGAATTAGTTTTCTCTCATACGACCCCAGCGTTGTATGCGTGGGTAGAAGAAAATCGTCCCGACTTGTTTCGAGAAATTCAAACTCAAGTTCAAGCCGGAAAATGGGAAGTTTTGGGAGGTTTTTGGGTAGAACCGGATTTAAATTTAATTGCTGGTGAGTCTATCGTTCGTCAGTTATTATATGGACAGCGGTATTTTCTCCAGAAGTTTGGAAAAATATCTTCTGTGGTTTGGGTTCCTGATACTTTCGGTTTTTGTGCGACGTTACCCCAATTTTTCGCAAATGCGGGAATTGAGTTCTTTGTCACCCAAAAACTCCGCTGGAATGATACAACTAAATTTGATTATGGCTTATTTTGGTGGCGATCGCCTGATGGTAGTCAAACATTAAGTTTCATGTCCGCACCTATTGGCGAAACCATCGCACCGATTAAAATGGCTGAGTATGCTTGTGAGTGGAAAACTCAAACAGGTTTACAAGATTCCCTTTGGCTTCCCGGAGTTGGTGATCATGGTGGTGGTCCAACTCGTGATATGTTGGAAACTGCGCGACGTTGGGAACATTCCCCAATTTTCCCCAAGTTAGAATTTACAACTTCCGGAAAATATCTTCAACATATAAAATCCCCAAGTCAGAATTTACCAGTTTGGGAAGATGAACTTTATTTAGAATTCCACCGAGGATGTTATACTACCCACGCAGACCAAAAACACTGGAATCGTAAATCAGAAAATTTATTATATAGTGCTGAATTGTTCGCAACTTTAGCAAATATCCTTTGTGGTGCAAAATTCCCGAAAACGGAAATAGAAACCGCGTGGAAAAGAGTTTTATTTAACCAGTTTCACGATATTTTACCTGGTTCTTCGATTACCCAAGTTTATAAGGACGCTTTACCGGAATGGGAAGCGGTGGAAAAAATGGGAACGCAAATATTAGAGGAGTCATTAAGAGGAATCACATCTCAAATCAATATACCACAACCTCCCAATTCTGAAAGTGTTCCCGTCATAATTTTTAACTCTCTTAACTGGGAACGTTCGGAAGTTGTCACTATTGACTTAGGGAAAATTATTACCATTTCCCCAAATTGGAAAGTTTTTGATATTGAAGGAAAAGAAATTTTATCTCAAAGCTGCGAAAATTTAACTTTATTATTTTTAGCAACTGTCCCATCTATAGGTTACAGTATTTTTTGGCTTTCTCCAGCTTCTCCCCAACCAAAAATATTGCCGATAAACTGGATTTTAGAAAATGAATATTTACAAATTCAAGTTAACCCCGAAACAGGAGATTTAACCAGCGTCTTTGACAAAAATCAACAACGGGAAATTTTAAGAAGTGCTGGAAATCAACTTCAAGCTTTTACCGACAGCGGCCAATATTGGGATGCTTGGAATATTGACCCCAATTATAACACAAAAACCCTACCTGCAACTCAATTAAAATCAATTCAATGGCAAGAATATGGAGAAATTCACCAACGTTTACGGGTAGTGCGTCAACTAGGAAAATCAGAATTTTGTCAAGATTACATTTTGGAAGTCGGTTCACCACTTTTGCAAATAGCTAATACTGTAAATTGGCAAGAAAATCAGGTATTAGTTAAAACAGCCTTCCCTCTCAACCTCCAAGCTGAATTTGCTACTTATGAAATCCCTTGCGGTGCTATTCGTCGTCCCACAAATCCCCAAACCCCTACAGAAAAGGCAAAATGGGAAGTACCCGCTTTACGTTGGGCAGATTTAACCGCAGATACAGATAATGAAAAATACGGAGTTAGTCTCCTCAATGATTGTAAATATGGTTACGATTCTCAACCCAATCAACTGCGTCTAACTTTACTCAGAAGTTCCAACTGGCCAGACTCCCAAGCTGATAGAGGAATACATGAATTTACCTATAGTTTATACCCTCATTTGGGAAGTTGGGAAGAAGCGGAAACTGTGAAACGTGGTTATGAGTTGAATGTACCTCTGCAAATATTAGTAAATCCAGTCAACTACCAATCTAATTTGCATGGTTATCAAAGTCAAAGTTTTCTCAGTTTATCAGCAGATAATTTAATTTTAATGGCATTTAAACCCAGTGAAGATGATCCAGAAAAATTTATAATTCGCTTTTATGAATGTCATGGAAAAATAGCAAATTTATCTTTGGAAAGTGCTATTTTAAGTTTAGGAGAACCTGTTGATTTATTAGAAAATAATATTAAGGTAGAAGCAAATATTCAACCTTGTAAAATTGCCACATTTCAAGCCGTAGTCAACAATTAGTGGGATAATGAAATTATAATTGTCAGAATCAGGATGTCCAGGATTTAAGAATTTACAGGATTGTTGTTGATGAATTTTCTGTGAGTATTAAAAGATCAAAAATGA
>JBAXRM010000113.1:0-15773 GCA_037131225.1 Nostocales cyanobacterium ELA583
AAGTCTTGATTTCTTACAAGCTCAGTCCCTTTAGGGCTGAGTTATTGACCTAATTCTAATTCTTCTTGAATTTCATCTTCTCGGTCATACCTGTCATTCGCATTATTTTGTGATTGATATTGCGCTCTTACCGCTGCAAATTTAATATTTTCGGCTTCTTCGTCATATTTAGCCTGATCTTTAATATCTATTTTCCAACCGGTAAGACGGGCTGCTAATCGCACATTTTGCCCTTCCTTACCAATGGCTAAACTAAGTTGATCTTCGGCCACTAAAACGTGGGTTTGCCGACTTTCTGGGTCCATTAATCTGACTTCATCTACTCGTGCGGGACTCAACGCATTAGCAATATATGTGGCTGGATCTGGAGACCAGCGAATCACATCTATTTTTTCACCGCGTAATTCATTGACTACCACCTGGATTCGTGATCCCCGCGCCCCAATACAAGCACCAACAGGGTCTACATCCCGATCTAATGTATCAACAGCAATTTTTGTCCGGGGTCCAACATAACGAGAAGGGGGATTAGCTTCTCTGGCTACAGCCACAATTCGGACTACTTCATCTTCAATTTCCGGGACTTCGTTGGCGAATAGATAAACTACTAAACCCGCATCAGCCCGAGATACCATCAATTGTGGTCCTCGTTGTTGCCCTTGGGAAACTTTTTTGAGATATACCTTAAAAGTTGCATTAGCTCGATAATTATCGTTAGGTAGCTGTTCTCGCTTGGGTAATTCTGCGTCTACTTCTGATTGTCCAAATCCGCTACTAACTGCTAAAACCACAGATTGACGTTCAAATCGTAATACTCTAGCTTGTAGAACCGTGCCTTCTAAGTCTTGAAACTCCTCTTGCACCATTTGGCGTTGTTGATCTCGCAGTTTCTGCGCCAATACTTGCTTAGTTTGCATGGCTGCCATGCGCCCAAACTCTCCTTGATCTGGGGTGACATCCAAAACTACAGAATCTCCTAATTGGGCTTCTGGTGCTACTTGCTGGACTTCATTTAAGGAAATTTGATGATCGGTGTTACTAACTTCTTCGACAATAGTTTTAGTGGAAAGAACCCGAAATCCTTCACCATCTATATCTAGTTCTACTTCAAAATTATTAAAATACTCTTCATCAAATTGTTTGCGTTCTAAATTTTGAGCGCGACGATAACGTTCATAACCCTTAATTAAGGCTTCTCTAATGGCTGCTTGTACAGCCAAACGTGGTAAATTTCGTTCTTGGCTAATACTTTCGATTAGCTCTTTTAATCCAGATAAGGTCACCATTGACATACGCAGTCTCCTAAAATTTCATCTAAGCGGTCAGCACAATGAGATAATGGGTAATGATTAATGAGTAATAGCTTTTCATCACCAATTACCAATTACTCCTCACCAATTACCAATTAACAGTCCCTAATCCAAAGTCTAAAATCTAAAATTGATTACTGACGCTCATCCATTTGGACTCTGGTAATGAGGTCACGGGGAATTTTTACTACACGACCTTTTTGGTTAAGATAAACAGTAGTTTCATCCCGGCTAATCAATAGACCTATCCACTCTTGTTCTTGTTCGTAGGGTGGAGAAGTGGAAATAATTACAGGAAATCCTTTGAAGGAAATAAATTCCCTGTCTGTTACCAATTGCCGGGAAATACCAGGACTAGACACTTCCAATACATAAGCATCTGGCATGATATCTCTCTCATCTAATGAAGCTTCTAAGGCACGGCTCATCCCTTCACAATCATCCAGGCCAATGTCCTGTAGAGGATTAAATATATCTACTCGTAAGACTGGGGGACTTTGGTTGGTATGAAAAACTATACTAACTACTTCCAATCCTAGTTCTGCTGCTACTGGTGTCGCCAAATCAATAATTTGTGGTATTAAAGGATGAGTCATGGGAAAATTCAATAAAAAAAGTGGGCTTCCACCCACTTCCGGCGATAGGGATATCTTCCAAGAAGTCTTGCGACGAGCTGCATTAGTTCGCCTCTAAGATGAGTGTAGCGTAGTCAGTTGTCAGTTGTCAGTGGTAAGGGAATTGGGAAATATTTATTCCCCTGTACCTCTGCTGTATCTAGTTTTTAACAAGAAATTTAAAGCTCCCAAGTTTAATTAACCAGGGAGCCAAAATGTTGTATTTCACCGCAACGCCGTTTTACCTAAGTTTATGACCTGGTTAAACCAGGTGGGAACTGAGGGTTCTCGTTTAAAGTTTCCGGGTACAAGCCCGGTATACTGCCACGAGAATTGTTTAGTTCCCTTGTTGTTAAAGACATAGATCAAAAAACTTGATGGCAGTCACCAGTCGTCGTAGTGCAACTAGCTCATTATAGCTTTGAAAAATAGTTTGTGTGTTTATTCAAGAAAATTTTGGCAAATTTTTGCTGGGGGATACCAGATGGATTCAATTTTGTGTATAATTTCTTTTGATTCTCTTTCGTTATCTGCCTCTAGTAAAACGGTGATATGTCCTAGTTTACGTCCTGGACGTGCTTCTGTTTTGCTATACCAGTGAACAGTAGCTTGGGGAATAGCTGCGAGTTGTTGACGTTGTTTTCGGTAGTCGCAATGGCTACTTTCATATCCTAGCAAATTAACCATCACCGCACTACTACAATGTAAAGCAGTATTGGTTAATGGTAAACCACAGACGGCTCTCAGGTGTTGTTCAAATTGGGAAGTTTCACAAGCATCAAGAGAAAAATGTCCAGAGTTATGGGTGCGTGGTGCTATTTCATTAATGAGGATTTTACCATCAGCGGTGAGAAATAGTTCAATGCCAAAGACTCCGACATATTGGAGACTATTTAATAGTTTATGGGCGATCGCTGCAATTTCTAAACTTTGTTCTTTGGTAATTATCGCTGGAGCAATTACCCATCTACAAACCTGTTCTTTTTGGAAAGTTTCTACCGTTGGATAGATGACAATTTCGCCATTTACAGAACGAGCGGCGATTATTGCTAGTTCTTTGGTAAAGGGGACAAATTCTTCTACTAAAAACTGGCTATGATTTTGATTAACTGTTTTTGATAAAGTTGTAAAATCAGGAATGATAAAAGTTCCTTGACCATCATACCCATGTCTTCTCGCTTTGAGAACAACAGGAAAATTTAGATTTTCAAGTTGAGATTCTAGCTTTTTTTCTGCTGATAATGCTAAAAACTGGGGAACGGGTAAACCTAAATCCCGTAAATAGCAACGTTGCTCATATTTATCTAACAGAGGTGCTAAAGCTGCTAGTTGAGGGTGAAAACAAACACCCTGTTTTTCTAGTAATGATAAAGCACCAAGGTTAACAAACTCATTTTCAAAGGTAATAATATCACACTTTGTAGCTAAAATCTCTGTGGCTGCGGCATCATCAACTGCGGCAAAAATGCTATCTTGGGCAATAGATACAGCCGGATCATTTTGACTAGGAGTTTGGACTATTAATTCTACTCCCAGTTTACGCGCTGCATCTGCCATCATCCAAGCCAGTTGTCCACCACCAATTATCCCAAGTTTTATTGACATCCTAACGACTCACGAGTTTCTACACCAGTTTGAGAATTTACACCGCTGGCTTTTTGACATAGCTCTTTAATTTGCGCTTTATCTAGAATTGCGTCTGTAAAATCTGCACCTGTGATATTAACATCTGTAAAGACAGTGCGGAGTAAAAGAGCTTCTATTAAAACGGCATTACTTAAATCAGCACCTACTAATTTTACCTCATTTAGCATGGCATTGGTTAAATCTGCTCCATGTAAATTTACTTTTGTCATAACGGAAGCACTGAAAACTGTTCCTCGCAAATCCGCACCTGCAAAGTTAGCCATTTCCAGGTTAGCGTTAGAAAATTCTGCTGCTTGTAAACTTTGTCCCGAAAAGTCTTGTCTTGATAATTCTGCGTTACTAAATGATAAAGGATGAGTCCAGTCTGCTAATGCTGGTTGTGGGATGCACCAAAGCATAATTCCTAAGATAAATCCTACGGTTTTTTGCCAAAACATAGTTGATGAGTCCAAGTTAGTGATTGATAATTAGTGTAGTTTTGTATAAATGTTATTATTTTGTAATAACGTTGGTGGTGATTACTCCATTTGCTAAATTTTAACTGTTACTGATTCTGGAAAAAGATGGCATTATTACCTGAGAAGGATTTTACTATTTACAATAATTCATTAAGTTTGATTACAAGTAAAGTTTGTTATCTTTTGAATTTTTGTAGTCAGAACAACTGATAATCTATTAGTCATGGTGATGGCTGGGGGAATAGGATTTTTAATATGTATAAAACAATTTGACAGATATCCAAAATGGTGAATCAAAAGTCATAGCGTTACTTTTGACTTCTCACTGAGGATCTTTGAGTTATTAAGATTGACGAACGGCAAACATTTACAATACGAAGTTAGTATTTATATGATAAATCATTACTCTATTCAATGGATTGAAGCATGGTGTTTAGAAAACGGCTGGACAGACTTATTTATCGAGAGACGTGGCAACTATTGGGCATTTCCTCCAGGTGGAGTGATGCCAGAACCCATACCCATGAATGTTTTGAGAGTAATTAAGGAAGAAAATGGCTTAACCAATCAGGAAATGTATTGGGCTTATGCGGCCATATCCACGACTATTTTAGCAGTGATTTACACCTTTTGGTTTAAATGTCCCATGCCCTTAGTTTTGTCTTTTGCGTTTAATGCTGTAACAGTGGCACAATTTGAACCAGAGGATGCTTAGAGTTTTGAAGATGAAAATTAGGACATTAAGATTAATCCATTGACCTTAATGCTATTTTTATCTAAAATAAGATTAATCCACTAATCTTATATCTCCCTATGCTAGAAATTGCAAAGAAAGATATTATATCCCGTCTTCAATTTGATAACCCCTGGTGGGAACAAGAGAAGAAGGGGAAGATTGCTTTTGAGAATACGCTTCGGCGAAAGTATTTTAAGGCTTTTCATCAGAAAATCGTAGATGTCAGCGTTCGTCGTGCAGTCGTTTTGATGGGACCCAGGCGCGTCGGTAAGACTGTGATGGTTTATCACAGTGTCCGCGAACTCTTAAACTCTGGTATTGATGAGAAAAATATCTTATATCTCTCTCTGGAAACTCCTATCTATACAGGACTTGCACTAGAAAAAATACTTGGCTACTTTCAAGAACTATTCAACCACGAGCGTGATGCCAAGCTATTTATATTCTTCGATGAAATTCAATACTTGCGTAACTGGGAAATACATCTGAAATCCCTCGTTGATTCTTTTGCTGATTACCGTTTTGTTGCTACTGGATCTGCTGCTGCTGCACTACGATTAAAAAGTGCTGAATCCGGTGCTGGGCGGTTCAGTGATTATATTCTCCCACCTCTAACTTTTGCTGAATACTTGATGTTCATTGGTCGAGAAACCGAGCTTATAACTGCCATATCAACCACAGACCTTCTTCGTCCACTTTCATATAAATATTCTGCCTCTAATATTGAAGCACTAAATAAGGAGTTTGTTAACTACCTGAATTTTGGGGGATACCCAGAAGCAGTTTTTTCCGAGACGATTCGGCAAGATCCTGGACAGTATATTAAAAGCGACATTATTGATAAAGTGCTAATGCGCGATCTGCCTACTCTTTACGGTATCGGTGATATTCAAGAATTGAACAGACTCTTTACTACCTTAGCCTACAATTCTGGTAATGAAGTCAGTCTAGATGGCTTGTCCAAATCTTCTGGCGTAGCTAAGAACACTATTAAGCGTTATCTTGAATATCTTGAAGCTGCGTTCTTAATTCGGCGTGTTGAGAGAATTGACCAAAATGCAAAGAGATTTAAGAGGGCGATGTGCTTCAAGGTATATTTAACCAATCCGTCTATGCGAGCGGCACTATTTGGACAGCTAAATGCAGATTCTGAAGCTATGGGAGCGATGACTGAAACTGCTATTTTTAGTCAGTGGCAACACAGTATGACTATTGAGCTTTATTATGCACGCTGGAATTCAGGAGAAATTGATATTGTCCATTTAAAGCCCTCAAATCAGTCGCCTTTTTGGGCTGTTGAAGTCAAGTGGAGTGACCGTCCCTACAAGTCAAATTCCGAACTTGATAACTGTGTAGAATTTGTCAAGAGAAATCTAACTATATCTCATCCAATTATGATAACGAGTCGAACTATTACAGATGAAAACTTTCTGTATAAAGGAGTGCATTTCGCATTCCAGCCATCTAGTTTATACGCTTACGCCCTTGGTGCTAATATATTGTGTCGCATTAACGAAAAAGTGAGTACATTCTAATCAATCCTTTTTTGCAAAATTTCTCACTCTTGACTTATGTTGTACAGCACTTTCCGGTTGAATGTAATACAATTGAGGGCGGGAAAACCCCGACCCCTACAGTCTTGGCGCAGGAATTGGTGTAAGTTATTATGATTAAAATATCATTGGCAATGAAAATGAAATTCGCTGAATATGGATAACTTTTCTTTGTATAATCAAGACTTCTATGCTTGGACACAAAAACAAGCAAAAGCTTTAGAAAAAAAGCTAGTTTTAGAATTAGACTGGCAACATTTGCAAGAGGAAGTTCAATCTTTGGGGAGACATGAATATCGAGAATTAATAAGTCGTTTGGGTGTGTTAATTGGTCATTTATTAAAGTGGGAATATCAACCTGAACAACGTTCTCGCAGTTGGTTTTTAACAATTAGAGAACAACGTCGTGCTATTGTGAGACATCTCAGACAAAACCCTAGTTTAAAATCTCGCATAACAGAAGCTATGTTAGATGCTTTTGAAGCAGGAGTTGATTTAGCTTTACGAGAAACTAATTTACCATTAAGAACTTTTCCTGAAAATTGTCCTTATTTATTTGATGATATAATTTCTGCTAATTTTCTGTGTGATACTCTTCAAGATTGGGAAGGATAATTTTCGTGCAGGTAAGAAGTTATCAGATTTGAGCTTGTGAGTTTTTAATTGATTTTGTTTGATTCCTATTCTTGAAATCCTTCTCTCAACCCCATAGCTATTTTACTGTGTTTTTCGATTTGTCCCATAACCTGTTTTGCCCGTTGAATTACCACCGTTGGTAAACCGGCTAATCTTCCGGCTTCTATCCCATAGGATTTATCAGCACCACCGGGTTGAACTTGATGTAAAAAGATAATTTGGTCAGGTAATTCCTTCACAGTAACTTGATAATTGGCCACATTAGAAATAATAGTAGAAAGTTCATTTAACTCATGATAATGAGTAGCAAAAATTGTCCGAGATTTAATATCAACTGCTAAATATTCTGCCACAGCCCAAGCAATTGATAAACCGTCAAAAGTTGCAGTTCCGCGACCAATTTCATCCAACAAAACCAAAGACTTCAAAGTTGCATGATTAAGAATATTTGCAGTTTCATTCATCTCCACCATAAAAGTAGATTGACCAGTTGCTAAATCATCCACAGCACCAACACGAGTAAAAATGCGATCGCACACAGCCAACCTAGCAGACCTAGCAGGGACAAAACTCCCCACTTGCGCCATCAACTGAATTAAACCCACCTGTCGCAAATAACAACTCTTACCACTCGCATTTGGACCCGTCAAAATCACCAAATCAGGAAAAACCAAATTCTTCTTCCCCTCTTCCTTCGTTTCCTTCGCTCCTCCGTGGTTCATTTCCTTCCTCCCTAACTCCGTAGAATTAGGCACAAAAAACCCAGCAGGTAAAGACTGTTCAACAACCGGGTGACGACCATCAATAACGTCAATCTCCCTTCCTGTCAGCATTTCCGGGCGACAGTAACCTTGATGTACAGCCAATTCCGCCAAACCACACAATACATCCGCAGCAGCTACCGCACGGGCAATATTACGAATTATGTCAGCTTGAGAACCCACGTCATCTCGTAATGCGTCGAAAATCTCATATTCCAACTGATTTAAATCATCACGCGCTGTGAGAATTCGCGCTTCTCGTTCTTTCAAATCAGGAGTAATGTAACGTTCCTCATTTGTCAGAGTTTGTTTGCGAATGTAATTATCGGGAACTTGGTCAGATTTACTGCGGGAAATACTGATATAATAACCAAAAGTTTTATTAAATCCTACCTTTAAAGTGGGGATTCCCGTTCTTGCTCTTTCGTCAACTTCTAAGTTTGCAATCCATTGTTGATCACTTTCTACAGTGGCCTTTCTTTCATCCAAAAGCGAATTTATCCCTGCGCGAATTAAACCCCCTTCTTTTAAATGAATGGGTGGTGATTCTACGATATGAGCGTGTAATTTTTCTGCCAGTTCTTCTAGGATGGGGGGGACTTTTTGCAAGGCTTTCAAGAACGGGGAACGCGCATCTTCAACTAAGCGAGAAATTTGAGGTAATCGGGAGAAAGAATCAGCTAAGGCGACTAAATCCCGTGCATTTGCTCTACCAGAAGCGGCTCTGACTGTTAACCGTTCTAAATCGTAAATTTGCTTTAATAAGTGCCGTAAATCTTGACGGAGAGGCGTATTTTCTAATAATTCTTGGATGGTATCTTGGCGAGATTTAATGCCTTTTATCTCTATTAATGGTTGTAACAACCATCTTCTTAAAGCTCTGCTGCCCATTGCGGTGCTAGTTCTGTCTAAAGCCCATAGTAAAGAGCCGTGAAACGTACCATCGCGGACAGTTTGGGTAATTTCTAGGTTACGGCGAGTTTGATGATCTACTATTAAATAATCTGTGAGGGTATAGGTGCGTAATAATTGCAGGGAGACGGGATTGGCTTTTTGTGTATCTTCAATATATTCTAAAAGACCGCCAGCGGCGCGAACTGCGAGGGGAAGATGTTCGCAACCTAAACCTTCGAGCGATCGCACTTTGAATTTCTGCAATAATTTACTTCTAGCTTCGGCTTGGGAAAATGGGATTTGCGATCGCAAACTATAACAAAATGATGGTGGTAAACATTGGGGAAGTGATGGAGAGGTTTCCCCTGGACGCAGTAAACTACCTAAATCGGGGGCGTTTGTGGGAAACAGGACTTCGGAAGGTTGCAGTCGCATTAACTCTTGGGTTAGGTGTTCTAAATCACTACCTTGAGATGTAAGAAATTCCCCTGTTGATATATCTGCATAGGCTAATCCCCAATGATTAACGGCAATTACCACAGCCGCTATGTAATTATTACGACTGGCTTTGAGCATTCCCTCTTCTAGCAATGTCCCTGGTGTGAGAATACGCGTTACTTCTCGCTTTACCAAACCAATCGCATCAGCCGAGTCTTCTACTTGATCGCAAATTACCACTGCATAACCTTTTTCTACCAACAGAGTTGTATAGCGTTCCCAAGCGTGATGAGGTACACCTGTCATGGCGATGCGACCGAGTTCGCCACCGTGTTTACTGGTTAAAACTAGTTCTAGTTCTCTGGAGACGGTTACAGCGTCTTGGAAAAAGGTTTCAAAAAAATCTCCGACTCTGTACAGCAGCAACGCATGAGGATATTTATCTTTTACTTCTACATAGTGCTGGTACATCTTACTCAGCTTACTACGATCTTCTACCAGATTTGTATCGGTAAGTGATGTGTTTGGTTGATGGGGTTCTGGTGTCATCATGGTAGATGCTTGCAATTCGACGCAGCGCGGGGTAGGGACAATTTTTTAGTATAACATGATTTGGGATATTTGGGGCGATCGCTTCGCTGACCGCAGGTATCGCTGATTTTGCTGCACTCACTAAAGATAAAATATATTGATTTTGATACTATATGTGATATCATTAAAATAGCAGTACCAACCGACCAAGGAAAAAAACATGAAAAAATTTAAAATTCAACGGACATTAATAAATTATGAGTCAACTAGAAAAACTAATTCAGTTATTTCTCTCTCACCCTGTTGAAGTAAGATTTGAAGACGTAAGACGTATTTTAATAGCATTCGGTTTTGAAGAAGTTCGTTCTAAAGGAAGTCATCACACTTTCCGTCATGAGGATGGACGGATACAAGTTGTACCCAAAAAAGATGGGCAAAAAGTAAAAGGAATTTATATTAAGCAGATTGTAAAACTGCTCAGATTAGAGGAGTAGTATGTCTAAGAAAAATAAAACTGAACGTGAGTCACTGGAGTTTTACTTGAATTTGAAATATCCAGTTACACTTTACCCTGATTCTGATGGGGGATATGTAGCAGAAATTAAAGACCTTCCTGGATGTATGACTCAGGGAGAAACGACAGATGAAACCTTATTTAATATTGAAGAAGCACGTAGTTTGTGGATAGAAACGGCTTATGAATATGGGGATGAAATTCCCTTACCCTCAACTCAAGTTCAATACAGTGGTAAGGTTTTATTACGGATACCTCGATCATTGCATGAGAGATTAACAGAAAATGCAGAGAAAGAAGGAGTTAGTCTTAATCAATATCTTGTGTTTTTGTTAAGTGAAAGAAATGCTGTTAAGTCTTTAAGCATGGTAAATGCTAAGTAGAAATCTTTTGATCTAAGTTAAAACCAGGATTTAACATTTACTTGCAAAAATCTGGTCAATGCTAAAGGCGATCGCATTTTTGTGAAAACAAAGCGATCACCTTTAAAGCCCTCAACTCATCAACTGTAAATTTTTTAAGGACAAAATTATGAATTTGATAAATCTCCAACGTCATTTAGAAGAACAGAACTGGCCAGAAGCAGATAAAGAAACTAGGGATATTTTACTGAAACTGTCTGGACGGGAAAATGACTTACAAAAACGACTTAGAATATCAGATATTGAAAATCTGCCTCTTGAAAACCTCCAAGAGATAAATATGTTGTGGCTAAAGTATAGTCAAAAAAGATTTGGATTTAGTGTACAATATCAAATTTGCAAGGATACAGGTTTAAATCCTAGTAATTGGAAAAATGCTTACCATAGCAATCCTGACTTAGTGAAAGAACAATATCGTAGTTTTGAATATAGAATTGGGTGGCGTGATAATAATAATAGTTGGGTAGTAGGACATAAAAATTGTGAAGGACACTTCCCGCGTATTTGGGTATTTTATGGTGAACCAAATATAAATCGTGAAGTTTTATCTTTACTAGCATTGCTTCAAGAGTCTTAACTGACAAAGTTCAGTATTGATAACATTTCCTAAAATTAAGCCTGGAATTTTGATAAAAAGAGATCCTATCTGTTCAAGCAGAGAAATGATCGCTATTTTGATTAAACTTTGTTTATTCTCTTTTGATATTAATGAAATTAGGTTAAAATCCGAATATTGGCAATTTTAGGTATAAAAACTAGATTATGGCAAATCCAGAGCATTTAGCAATACTGAAGCAAGGGGGAGAGGTGTGGAATGGGTGGAGAAATAAAAATCAAGATGTAACACCTGACCTGAGTGGGGCTAATTTGAAAGATGCTGTTCTGAAAGAGGCTAACTTAAGTGGAGTTGTACTATTTTTATCTGACCTGAGTGGGGCTAACCTGACTAGGGCTAACCTAATTGGGGCTGAACTAATTGGGACTAACTTGAGAAGGACTAACCTAAGTGGGGCTGACCTAAGTGAGGCTAACCTGAGTAGGGCTAATCTGAGTGGGGCTGACTTGAGTGGGGCTGACCTGTTTGAAACTAAACTGTTTGAAACTAACCTGAGTGGGGCTAACCTGAGTGGGGCTAACCTGAGTGGGGCTGACCTAAGTGGGGCTGACCTGAGTGGGGCTGACCTGAGCGGGGCTTACCTATTTTTTGCTATACTGAGAAACACTGACCTGTTTGGAAGTAACTTGAGAGAGGCTAACTTGTTGCAATCTCAGGTAATCTATGCAAATTTTCACAGTGCAACATTCACAGGCGCTTGTATAGAAGATTGGCTAATTAACAATACAACAAACTTAGATGGCGTAATTTGTGAATATATTTATCTTGATGTGAATAAAAAAGAAAGACGACCTATCAACGGTAATTTTGAGCCTGGAGAATTTGCCAGTTTATATAAAAAGATTATAGAAAATACAGATTTAATTATAAGCAAAACTCTTGAAAAAGATAATAATATCAAAAACCAAGGTGTTCAATTTTATTCAAACTCAACAATCCACACTTGGGAAAATCTACGCTTTCGCTCAAAAACAGAAATCAAAATTGCTGAAGCATTAGACAGAACTGGAGTTTTATTTGTACCCAACTCCTTAGCACGACTTACCACACCCAAAGGTAGAGAAAATAAAGAAGCTGATTTCCTCATTTGTTATAACGGTAAATGGGGAGTTTTAGAAGTTGATGGACCCTTTCACACCGCAGAACGCAGAGTTGAAGAACAAGAAAGAGAACGCATTTTTAAGAAAAACGGTATCAAAGTTGTAGAAAGATTTGATTCTGAAAGATGTTATCACAATCCTGATGAAGTAGTGCAGGAATTTTTCAAAATGATAGAAATTGGATATTCTTAAAATCAAGCACAAACCAAAATTAATAGAGTTGTAAATAGAAAACCAGGTTATTTATTTTTAGTCAGTGTTACTGGTTGATGCAGCCATTTTTGCTGTTAGTGTGGTAAAAAGGCGATCGCAATACAGCGGTTTCCGCTCCTATGAGGTACATCTTAGCCCCCTCATCGCTTGCGGGGAGGGGGTTGGGGGTGGGGTTTTTGTACCTCATAACACCGGGAAGTGCTGTATGGAGAAGCTTGACAAACTTTATCTACATCTAACAATTCTAACAGTTTATAGGCGTGGTTGATTTTGTGATATTCTAGCTTTGTAGTACCAGCAGTAGCTATTTTCAGAATACGTTCTAAATTATTATTTTCACCTTTGGGAATGGTTTCCACATTAGTAGTTTTGGGAATACCATTTTCTTTAAAACCTTGTCCATAAAATTTTTTTAGAGTTGCAATATCAGCAATAAACCAAGCTTCCATTGTTTGTACCATTAGATGGCAGTTATCATCATTCGTTCCTGCTGGTTTATCCCAATTATCTCTAAATTTCAAATGTTCCCAAGGAGAATCTTTTTTCATAGGTGCTTCTGCATCAACCAACAATACATTAAAAGCATCGGGATGAGATTTTAAAGCAGTTCTGAAATTACGAAAAGCATTATTCCGAGTACCACAAATAGTAATATTCCATTTGATATTTTTACTTTTCGCTTCATCAGCTATAGAGGTTAAAAAATTGCCAAATCCTTGCTTAATTAATTTTTTTTGACCTTTAGAATCACCATCACCTTCTATATAAATTCTAATCTCTTTTACCATCTGTCACCTCCAATTTCACCCATTAACCAAAGATCGCCTAAAGTATAATTTTCTAACCAGTCTTTTAGTTTATCAGGTTCAAGACGATGGAGGTGAGTTCCTGTATTATCTCGTTCACAAACTATCACTGCTTCAGGATACGCACTTAACGCAGAAACCAAAGAATCAGAGTGAGTTGTAATAATTAATTGAGTTCTCTGAGATGCTTCAATTAACATTTCAGCAATCGTTGGTAAAATATCTGGATGTAAACCTATTTCTGGTTCTTCAATACAAATTAGTGGTGGTGGAGTTGGATCTAAAAGTAACGCCATTAAAAACAAATATCGCAATGTTCCATTAGATAACCTAGTTGCAGGAATTGGTTTAATTAAACCTTCTTCACGAATGATTATCTGTACTGTACCACCATATATTTTTACATCTAATTCTTCCGCTGGTTCATAGAATTTTTTTAGCTTTTCAATAATTTTTCTACTACCTATTTTAGATTTTAAATCATTTAAAAATAGACCTAAATTACTTCCATCCTCTTCTAAAGGATGTGGAAGTAAGTCAGTAGGTTGAGATTTGCGGGGTTCTGAATATCGCCCAATTTGCCAATCACGATATAAACCTATTTTATAAAATTCTGTACTCAGATAATATAATTCAGGATATAATTCTGGATCTCTTCTTTGCGATAAAATTGACTGATCTTTTACGAGATTATCTGGATTAATTTCATAGTGTGTTACTATATCAGCATATTTCCCTTGATAACGTCTTAAAACTGGTTTTCCACTGTTATAACGGTAGTAGAAGTTATCACATATGTCCGATATATCATCGCTAGGATCTGTATATTTATTATCTATTACTTCATTTATCAAATCTAGTCTTAAACCATTATTAGAAAATACTAATTCATATAATAATGGATTAACGCCAGGGTTATCTACTATAGCCTCAATTTTTGCTAATGGATATATACTTTTTGATGTAGAACTAATTTCTTTTGTACCTTTCCATAAAAACTCATCAATACCTCCACCTTCACGAAATGGTTTTGATAAATCTGTTGGTGTCGCTTTTAAAATTCCCATTGCTTCAATAAGATTAGATTTACCAAATGTGTTAGCACCAATTAACACATTTAGCGGTTGTAATTCGATTTCTTCTCCCTCACTTCCATAGGAAAGAAAGTTTGTTAATTTAATTTTGTGAATAAATCTTTTACCTTCCATTTAATTCTCCTAATTATCAAATATTGATTTTATCATTGACGGCGACTACTACGACGGGTTGGTGGAGCTATAATTATCATCACCACAGGTTTCTTTACCAGGAATACTTAGATAAACACAAAGTATTGAAGTATCAATAATTAAAACCTTTTTCATAATTTGCTTTATTTTTGATTAGAAAGACTCTTTTCAATTGCGCCTTTGGTTGCTAATTTTCCTAAAGTACCTGATGCTAGTAGCAGAGGCAGATTTTCAATATCTTCTAAAAGCGTAAGTTTACTTTCTCCTGTTTCCGAATCTCGATGTGCAACAACTACAAAGGGAACAATTTCGGGACCAAAAGCATCCAATAAAGCTGGGTTATGGGTAGTGAGTAAAATATCAATATTGCGTTTACTGCCAATTTCTTTTAATATTTTCACTAATAAAGTTGCACGGGAAGGATGTAAACCATTATCTATTTCTTCGATAACAATTTGACTACCTTCAGGACGAGTGAGCAATGCTGTGAGAATGGCTAAAAAGCGCAATGTTCCATCTGACATAGTTCTAGCGTCAATTTCTGTAATTTCTCCAGGTTTCCATTTTTCTTCACAATAAAGCATAGCATCTGTTTTAAGTCTACCAACTGGTTCTGCAAATACTTTTTTGATATCACCTTCTGGTAAATCTTTAATATAGTAAGATAGATTTGATTCAACTTCTGTTTTTTGTTCTTCTGGTAATGCTGCTAATACACCAGCAATATTTGAACCATCTCCTTCTATATTTTCAGAAAGTCGTGAATAATCACGCATTTTTGATGGAATAGGATTTAAAACTAAAATATTATTCAAAATAGAGGAAACTGAATTTTGAGATCTAATCTTTAATGGTAAATATTGTTCTTCATATTCTTTGGCTGGAACTAACTCATCTCTTGTCATTTCATACGAAATTTTATTTTCTTCAAGATCGGCAATGTTAATATTATGTATTAATGTTTTGAGTCCACTTTTATTAAAATTATTATCCGGTGTAACTGTAAAATATTTAATATGAGAATTTTCTTTTAAGAATTTATCTTCAATGTATTCGCTTTTAACTTGTGCTATAGGCAGTGTTTTAATTTTAATAACATATAAATAATCTGTTTCGTCATCTTCCCCAGAAAATAGTATCTTTAATGTAAGTAGGTTAACAGAAAAAATTAAAGGTATGTAAAGAAAAGTTAACCTAATTAGCTTTGTTAAATTTAGTACGTTTTGTTCGGTGTTTTCCTTTCTTACCTCTGGTTTCAATACCATCCATAACTGCATACGCTAGTTCTAATTCAT
>JBAXRM010000114.1:0-15174 GCA_037131225.1 Nostocales cyanobacterium ELA583
CCCATCAAGTCATTTATTTGTCCCGGTTTTATGTTTATTCAGCAAGCCCTAATTAATAAAGTTATTAATAATCCTATCTACCGCGTCAGCATCGCGCATAGAAACGCGCTGGTTTTCTTGTCCAGATTGAATCAAAACGCAGTTTGGGAATCTTCAAATAAAATATTACTATCTGGATAACCTTTATTAAGTTTCTTTTCAATTTCTTCATCTAATTTATCATATTGGTCTTTGCTTTCCCAGTAACCCCAATCTAACCGCAAAGCATCTTTAATTGTCCCGTCGGGATATACAAGTTTACCATTGGGTAATTTATAATCTAACTCAGGAATCAGCAGAAAATCACGAGGTTTGCAATATTCATTTAACAAGTTTTGAAAAGCCACACGAATAGATGTTTCTTTCCGTGAACCACCATATTGAATAATTTTTTCTACTTCCGCTTGATATTGAGTAACTAAGAGTCTGGACATAGTAAAGAAATTGATATAGTGATGCAGTATTTATCGTTTGATAATAGCATTTGATTGTCCCTTCAAGTCAGCCAGTCAGCCAGGGAATAAATTCCCTGTCTAAAAGCTAAAGTCGGTTAAAACCGACTACTTTGGCATAAATAGGATAATTTTTGATTTTGAGTTCACGAGAGTGCGTTTTAACGCACTTTAGCTTTTAGACCGGAACTTAAGTTCCGGGTGGGTTTGTTCTGACAAATTCATTTATCCAATGACTTAGCTATTACCCCCAACTGCAAACCTGGTGGAAAACTACCTTCTTCCTTAATGCGTTTTATTTCAGCAGCATTAATTGGCAAATTTAACTTTTCTGCTAATGCTTGCACAATATCCCCTCTATCAATAACACCAGCGACAGCATCAGCAGGAGAAAGAACAGTAATTTGAGGTAATTGTTCAGTTTCCAACTTGTTAATTACTTCTGCCAAAGAAGTAGATTCAATAACAGTAGGAATTGTATTTAGGGGATGAACAATAGTTTGTAAAGTTTGAGTTTCCCATTCACTTCTTTCGGTTGTCCGTAAATCATTAATCGCCACCAAACCGCGATAACGACCATCAGATGCAGCAAAATAAACTTGTGGTGCAGTGGTCTCTAACAAATATGAATCAGCAAATTCTCGCAATGTTTGATTAGCATCAACTACCCGAAAATTACGAGTCATGCTATCGGCTGCAACTAGCTTAAGTAAAGTTTCTTGTAATGTGGTTACACGGTCATAACTGTTAGCATTGCGAACTGCAAACCAGCCAATCAGCACAATCCATAAACCCGTGATAAATTCTCTGGTGAAAAAATCAATAGCAAATCCTAAAGTGATCGCACAATAACCTAAAATTTGTCCAGCCTTTGCTGCCCAGTGTACAGCTTGAAAGCGATCGCCTGTCACTTTCCACAAAGCCGCTTTTAACACCTGTCCCCCATCCAAAGGTAAACCAGGAATCAAATTAAACAAAGCCACAACTAAGTTAATTCTCGCTAAATCTCCCGTCATTTCTCTCAGAGGTGTACTATCGGGAATCACACTGGCAGCTAGACTTAGTAGAAAAAATAGGATAACACTTACCGCGGGGCCAGCGATCGCCACCTGAAAAGCCTCACCGGGAGTTTTTGATTCTTCCTCAATAGCCGCAACTCCCCCAAACAAAAACAAAGTGATCGAATTTACCCTAATTCCCTGGGACTGTGCCACCAAGCTATGTCCCAACTCATGCAGCAGCACCGAAGTAAATAACAGCAGTGCCATAATCAAACCCGCACTCCAACCCGCGACAGTTCCCCATTGCTGGTAAGCAAACCCAAAATTCAGAGTTGTTAACCCCAAAATTACAAACCATAAGGGGTCTAAAAATAAAGGAATGCCAAACAAAGAACCGATTTTCCAATTATTTTGCATTATTTTAGATATTTCCAGAAATTCTTTTATAAGTGAAAAATGTAGGCATAACTCTAGGATAACAAAAGCAGCAGATCCCCGACCTCTCAAAGAAATCTGGCATCTAATCAAGTCAAAAAAAAGCGATAGGCAAATTAATCACCTATCGCTACTGACAAAAAAATATTAAACCAACTTACAAACGACCAATATTAGTCAATCCTAAAACAATACCAATACCAATCACATGACCAAAAGCCATAGCTCCAATGAATCCTGCTACACTTACAGGTAACACAGGCATTGCAGGTCCAACCTTAGCAGATTTCAATGCAAAAGTGAGTAAAAGTACAACAGCACTGCTGGCACTGATAATGATACCGACCGTAGGAGTCCACACTGGTGTAACGGGAACAGATGCTGCGGCTAATAAGATTGATGACATGAAGGGGTGTTCTCCTAAACCAAAAAACGAATATAATCTTAGAGAATTATAAAATCACTCAGGACAAAGCAAACGGTTTTAATTTAAAATAAGATAATTTTGTGATTATTTGTAACTTTTCTGATAGAAATGCGGGTTAAAATTTGCGGTATTACTCAACCACAGCAATCTCTAGCTATAGTCTCCCTGGGTGCAACTGCACTAGGATTTATATGTGTCTCCACTTCGCCTCGCTATGTTACCATAGCTCAAATTCAGGCAGCTATCGCCCCCATTCCCCGAAATATTGATAGAATCGGCGTTTTTGCTAATACCACAACTTTAGAAATTAGTCAAATAGTCAAAGAGTCTGGTTTAACAGGTGTGCAGTTACATGGAGATGAAACACCTGAATTTTGCCATCAATTACGTCAACATCTACCTCAAGTAGAAATCATCAAAGCTTTCCGAATCCGCAGCTTAGAGCATCTACAAACCACCAAGAATTACACAGATTATGTAGATACCCTACTACTTGATGCCTACCATCCCCAACAGCTAGGAGGAACAGGACAAACCTTAGACTGGCAAATGTTGCAGGAATTTAACCCCACTCGTCCTTGGTTCTTAGCCGGTGGACTCACACCAGATAATATTTTGACTGCTTTAAATCAAATTAACCCCAACGGAATTGATTTATCTAGTGGTGTCGAACACTCACCAGGTCACAAAGATTTAGACAAAGTTACCCTATTATTTCAACAGATAGGGAATAGGTAATGGATAATTGGTAAAATTCTTTTTCCCTATTCCCTGTTCCCTCATTAAAAGAATGAGGCTTGGTGACGAATTAAATTGAAGAATTCTTCACGGGTTTTGTGTTCGTCTCGGAATATGCCTACCATCGAACTGGTAACTGTCCAAGCACCCGGTTTTTGAACTCCGCGCATTACCATGCACATATGGCTGGCTTCCATAACCACAGCAACACCTTTAGGTTCAAGAACTGTTTGCAGTGCTTCGGCGATTTGTCGAGTTAATCTTTCTTGAACTTGTAAACGACGAGAATACATTTCCACAATTCTGGCCAGTTTACTTAATCCCACAACTTTTTGATTGGGAATATAAGCAACGTGCGCTCTACCCATGAATGGCAGCATATGATGTTCACATAGGCTAAAGAAATTAATATCTCTAACCAAGACCATTTCATCATGTCCTTCATCAAAGATAGCTCCATTGATGAGGTCTTCTAAAGACTCATTGTAACCACTGGTGAGAAATTTCATTGCCTTAGCTACACGCTTAGGCGTTTTCAGGAGTCCCTCCCGTTCAGGATCTTCTCCCACTCCTACTATCATTGTTCGCACCGCCGCCATCATCTCTTCCATCGTTTCTTCAGATGGTGGATGTATTTTTGGTTGTTTGCCATCATGGGTATTGCGGTCTGGTCGGACATTAATAGCTTCTGCTAAATCAGGAATTAAAGGTGATTGAGATATATTAGAACCGTTTGCACCAGCGATAGTCATAATTGAATTTTGGTTATTGGTTATTGGTTATTGGTCAGTTGTCAGTTGTCAGTTGTCAGTTGTCAGTTGTTAGTTGTTAGTTGTTAGTTGTTAGTTGTCAGTTGTTAGTTGTTAGTTGTTAGTTGTTAGTTGTTAGTTTTTAGTTTTTAGGGATAATTGACAAAATCACCGATTAGAGAACACCAGCATTGGACATGATGGTTAATTCTTCAATTACTGCTTGTTGTGGTAACAAGACAGTGTGCAAAATTGTTTGGGCCACAACTTCTGGCGTTAACATTTGAGAACGGTCAAAATCAGCCTGGACTGTGGGAGTGTCCCAAATTTCCGTATTCACAGCACCAGGACAAATTGCAGTGACGCGAATGCCGTTGGCACGTTCTTCCTTGGCAAGAGTTTGGGAGAGGGAAACAAGTCCGGCTTTACTGACGCAGTAAGCACCCCAACCGGGAAAAGTTTGTTTGGCTGCTATCGAAGCAATGTTAATAATTGTGCCTTGACCTTGTTGCCGCATTCCTGGCAAAATTCCCATCATGCACTGAAATACGCCGGTCAGGTTCAAGTTGATAACTTGTTGCCAATCCTCTAAGGGTGTTTCACTTAGATTGCCTGTATATCCAATACCAGCGTTATTAATGAGAATATTTATGTTGCCAAATTCATCAGCTATCCCTTGGATTTTAGCTTTAACTTGAGCAACTTCAGCTAAATCCACACAAAAGGCTTGAGCTTGAACGCCTAACTCTTGTGCAGCTTTAGCTACCAATTCTAACTTATCTTGAGAACGACTGACTAAAACCACATCTATGCCAGCCTTTGCAAAAGCTAAAGCTGTTGCTTTCCCAATTCCACTACTAGCCCCTGTAATTAAGGCGCGTCTTTTTTGCTCAACATTCATATATTTTCCAGCTTTTTGGCAATGCTGTCAGCCCACAGATATTTATAACAAATGCCTATAGCTGAGAAGATTGTTAAAAATCTTTAAGCAGCCATAGGCAATTATAGCATTGCTGTGATTCTATGCCATTTTCTTGAGTATTTTTAATGAGCAAGTTCTGTAAAAACGCCGATATTGCGGAATTTATCATAACGGAGTTGACGGCGTTCGGCTGGGGTCAGACGATTAAGTACGTCTAAGTTTTCTAACAAAGCTTGTTTTAAATTTGTAGCCGCTGTCAAGGGGTCAGAATGTGCGCCACCTAAGGGTTCAGGGAGAATTTGGTCAATAATGCCCAAGTTTTTGAGGTCGTGGGAAATAATTTTCAATGCCACGGCTGCCAGGTGCGATTTACTAGCATCTTTCCATAAAATTGCCGCACAGGCTTCCGGGGTAGCGACGGTATAAACTGAGTGTTCAAACATCAATAAGCGATCGCCTACACCAATACCCAAAGCCCCACCCGATCCACCTTCACCAATAACTGTACAAATAATGGGGACATCAAAACTGAACATCTCCCGCAGATTATAGGCGATCGCTTCTCCTTGTCCTTGATGTTCGGCTTCTATGCCCGCCCAAGCTCCGGGAGTATCAATAAATGTCAAAATTGGCATACTAAACTTATTGGCGTGTTCCATGAGGCGTAGAGCCTTACGGTAGCCACCAGGAGCAGCCATACCAAAGTTACGGGCGACGTTATCTTTTGTATCCCGGCCTTTTTGGTGTCCTAACATCATCACAGGTTGTCCAGCGATACGTCCCACACCACCCACTAATGCGGGATCATCTCCGCCACAGCGATCGCCATGCAACTCCATCCATTCATCACTAATAGACTGAATATAATCTAAAGTGCTAGGACGGCGGGGATGACGGGCTACTTGCAGTCGTTGTGATGGTGTCAGACTACTAAAAATCTCTTCCCGCAATTGCATTGCCCGTGTTTCCAGTTGGCGAATTTGCCCAGAAACATCAACACCATTTTCGTCAGCCAATTGGCGAATTTGATCAATTCGGGTAGCCAGTTCTGCTAAAGGCTTTTCAAAATCTAACAGTAGCGGTTTGCGCTCAGTTGTTGCCATATTAAGGGATTGGTAATTGGTAATTGGTAATTGGTAATTGGTAATGGGTAGAGATTATGGAAAAAGGCATTAACACCTATTACCTATTACCCATCACCCATTACCTAAACTAGCAATGGTCTAAAACCGTGCTTAATGGACACTTGACCAATTTGCTCCATTTTGTCTACGGTAATCTGATTCCGCCCCCAAGAAAAGTTTGTGTATAACTTCTCGAATTCCAGCAGCATTGATTCAGCAAAACAAGCAAATAATTGACGGCCTGGTACATCCATATTGACAATTTTCATGATTTTCCAGTCAATCTCTAGGGAATGCTCCACAATGCCACCATTTAATACATACACCCCCGGATGCTGAATTTTTGTCCCCAGGTTTTTAGGATAGCCACCATCAATTAATAGACAAGGTTGTTTTAATGTTGTCGGGTCAATTTCTACGCCTTTGGGCATACTCGCCACCCAGACGACAATATCTGCCTGGGGTAATGCTTCCTGTAATCCCATAATCTTACCCCGTCCTAGTTCTGCTTGCAGTTCTTGAAGACGTTCTTGATTTCTAGCAATTAATAGTAATTCTTGGACATCTGTTTTTTTATCTAGCCAGCGGGTGACTGCGCTACCAATATCCCCCGTTGCACCGCACACAGCTACAGTTGCCTTGGACAATTCAATCCCTAGTTGTTTAGAGGCTTCTTCTACTTGCCGACAAATAATATAAGCTGTATGAGTGTTACCCGTGGTGAAGCGTTCAAAATCTAGGTTAATGTTACGGACTTGTTTGAACTGTTCTAAATTAAAGTTCTCAAAAATAATTGAAGAGAATCCGCCCAAAGCTGTAATATCAATGCCATGCTTTTGAGCATGAGCCATTGCATTCAGAATTTTGCGGGTTGCGGCTTTAATGCGGCGATTGGCCAACATTTCCGGCAAAAAGCATGATTCTACATACTTTCCTTCTATCTTTTGCCCAGTGATGCTAGTAACAGTGATATGATCAACTATCTGTGGTGGTGCGCTACACCAAAAGTCTAGCCCCTGATCGGCATATTCTGGATATCCCAATTCTTGAGCTACTGATTGAGCGTGTTCTAAACTAGTCAGATGTCCAATTAAACCAAACATGGAGTGATATATTAGGCGTGTGCGGTGGTGCAAAACTGTGAAATTATTAAGCAATACCAACTTTGGATTTTAGGT
The DNA here is from genome assembly GCA_037131225.1 of Nostocales cyanobacterium ELA583. Lineage (GTDB taxonomy): Bacteria > Cyanobacteriota > Cyanobacteriia > Cyanobacteriales > Nostocaceae > Dolichospermum. Next base: position 7,066 of record JBAXRM010000114.1, read on the forward strand.
TTTAGATTTTGGAGAAATCGCAAACTATAAATATGCCAACGCGGGATTAATACCTTAGGCATTTTTGTGTAGGTTGGGTTGAACGGAGAGAAACCCGACATATTTGTTGGGTTTCGTCCCATTGCTTCGCAACGCTAACGCTAACAACCCAACCTACGAATCAATGAATTTTTTGATTTGGCTGAGGTATTGGGGATTAAAGATAATACCTAACTATTAAAAATACTACATAAGGTGTCAATATAATTCGTAATTATACTCTGACCCCTTTTTTCTCTCTTCCTTCTTCCTTCTTCCTTCGTGTTCTTCGTGCCTATATCCCTCCGGTCCCGTCAGGGATACGTGGTTCATTTAATCTATATTCTTCTATTAGGCAGGGAGTAGCTGCTGACTCTTATTTCGCTGGGGTAACAAAGTCGTCACCCCTGTGGGCAATTGTTAAACGGTTGCCAGTCCGTAAGCAGAAAGACGCATGATGTCACGGGTAGTAAAGCCAATGTTACTTAGGGCTTCACCGTATTGAATCATAAAATCTTCTACTAGAGCATCTTTTTCCATTGCTAAAACTTTGGCATCGTCTGCTACTTGGTTCAGCATTTTCCAAACAAGGGGCAGGTTTTGACGGTTTGCTTCCTCTAATTCGGCTTTGGATTCTGTAAAGTTTTCTTGTAACCACACTTCACCAAAGTTGAGATGGCTGTATTCTTCTTTTACTACTCCTTCTGTGATTTTACGAGCAAAATCATCAGCTACGGGAATGTAGATGTTGTAAGCAGCGATCGCAAAACATTCAATAATTAAAGATTGAATCAAAAGGCAAGTCACGACTTTACCTTCTTTAGCGGCAGTTTGGAAATTGTCGTGAAGTCCTAAGAAAAACTTTTTAGCAAATTCCAAATCTGGAGTTACTTTTAAGTTGCGTCCACAGGCTTCAAAACCTTTTTTGTGGCGACTTTCCATTTTCGAGAGGCTAATTAGTTCCTTTTCCTGTGCAGGTAGCAGTTGAGCTAAGGTAATGTAATTTTCGTGGGCTTCTTGTTCCCCTTCAATCACAATGGCATTGATGCGGCTATAAGCATCTTTATATGTTTCACTGGCAAAATCAAGTTCTTCAATTTGGTCTACAAGCTGCTGCATAGTCTGTGTTACTCCATTAACCCTAGTCATTTGATACAAAAATCGAACTTACCCGGTAAATTTGGGATAATTATCATTGTGATTTAATTTAACTTAACAAGAAACTATAGTAATTAGATTAGTTTTTACTGATGCTTGTGCTACCAGAAAAACAAATGTATCAAGTCATAGCCAATGTCTAAGCTAAACTGGAATCTAAAAAAATGCCAATTCGTTGAGCCTGTTAGCGCTACTACTGGGACATTTATCATCGTAAATAGGGAAGTTTTCACTGGCCTTTGTTAATTCTACCTTAGTAGCGATCGCAGTTACGGCTTTTTAAATTTTCACTCTGGCTTTATCTTTATTTAAGCCCGGTGCAATTAGATTAAACATAGCTTAAAAGTTAAGGTTTCGCGCAAAGACACAAAGGAGCAAAGTCGCAAAGGAGGATAAGGATTAATTTAGGATCTGGTCTAGATGGATAAAAACTACTAAAAAGATATTCTATAGGTGAGAGCTAAGATAGAAATTAATAACTCTCTATGTAGGTTAGGAAAATGGCAGCACAAAAACTCAGCGCAACCGAATTACAACTAGCCCTCAATAGTTTACCAGGATGGCAAATTCAAGAAGGCAAATTATATAAGAAATATAAGTTTAACTCTTTTGCTACCGCCTTGGGTTGGATGGTTAGTGTTGGTGTTCACGCGGAAACAATGGGACATCACCCAGAATGGTTTAATGTTTACAACACCGTCCAGGTGAATCTAATCACTCACGACATCGGTAATGCTATCAGTAATTTGGATGTGGAATTGGCGAAAAAAATGGAAGAATTAGCAGCACCTCTGTTATCTAAATAAGCGAAAAGTCAAAAGTCCTGAAAGCTTGATATATGGGGAATTTAAGTGAAACAATGATGACAGAGAGGGGGACGGCATAAGATGCTCAAGTTTCTACACAAAAAAATACCCCATGTCAGTCCCCTGACAGGTGTAGGTTTTTAATATTTCCTGTAGAGACAAGACCAGGAAGACAAGGAAGGATAGTAGACAAGGGGGATTTTATGAACACAGTGCGTTAATTCTGTGGTTACGTATTAATCAAATTATAGATATAGAATTTTTGCGATAAAATCACACAATTTGCAAAACAACTAATGTCATATCATCAGTATTTTGCCGCTCAGAACCGATAAATTGCTCCACTTGATCAAAGAGATATTCCACAATTTCCTGGGGACTTGTGCAATACTTACAAGCTGTTCGGAAAGATGTAACAAAATTATCTTCATCAAAGCGATCGCCACCAGCAGCCGCCGCATCAGTCAAACCATCAGTATAATAAATAACTGTATCCCCAGATTCTAACTGTACCTGAGCATCTTCATATTCACTATTAGCATCTAACCCAATTAACATCCCCAAAGTATCCAATCGGCTCACAGTTTTTGTCGCTGCGTGCCACCACAAAGGCGGATTATGGGCTGCATTACTATAAGATAAAATCCGCGTTTGTGGGTCATATTCTGAATAAAACATCGTTACAAAGCGGTGGGAATTTTCCAAATCCGCATACATAACCCGATTCAAATTTTGTAAAATTCCTGCTGGGGAATTACCATGCAATACCTCACCCCGTAACATTCCCCGCAGCATCGTCATAATTAAACCAGCGGGAACACCCTTACCCATGACATCCCCAATTACCAAACCCCAACTAGCATTTTCTGTAGATTCTTGAAGCTGGGATTTTAACTGATTTTGACTGGTAGGAATAAAATCATAATAGTCACCACCAACCTGATTAGCTGGTTTACAACGGGCTGCTAGAGATAAACCAGGAATATTTGGACATTGACGCGGTAAAAGTCGGCGTTGAATTTCTGCACCAATTTCTAATTCTTGATCTAAACGTTCTTTTTTTCTTAACTCTACAGATAGTTCATCATTATCAATCGCAACTGCTGTTTGATCTGCCACTAACCGCACTAATTTTTGTCTAGTTTCTGTCCAACTATATTCAGGATCACGAGTCAAAACATACAGCCAACCCCGTTCTGTATGCTTAACTAAAATAGCTGTCCCAAATATTTGTACATCTGGTCCTAAAACAGCGTGCATTTGGTCATCTAAAATACCTGTAGAAATAGCAGCAGGCCCTGAGTTAGCTAAAAGAGTAACTTGACTACTAGCAGTTTCTAAAGCTTTTCTAATATTTTTTCTTTGCTGACTATCTTGCCAATGTAGTTGTTCTAATCTAATTTGTCCATTAGGTTTATAGAGAAAAAGTGCGCTACCTTCCGCATCTGTCACTCTAGTAGCCATGAGAGGAATCAATTCCAAAAACTGATTTAAATTATTAAAACTTCTCAGAGCAAAACCCAAAGAACTTAACAAGTCTTGAATTTTATTTTGTTCTCTATGCAGCCTGGACACAAGTTCCTTCAGTGCCACCACAGGAGTGACATCTGTAGTGGCGCTGCTATTACTATCAGTAGAATGGGGGGGAAATTGTGACACAGGTTAATATTGCAGTTAAGAATAGCAAATGTGGATTCTTTATAAATATTCTTTCTTGATAAATTGTGAAATCATATTGAACGAAATTTCTGATTTTAGCAAGAGTAGAATGACTGTTTAAAGTAATTTTTTAGGTCTTAGCTCATGCTGAGGACATTTTTGCTGATTAATTTTCCATGATTATGGATTTTCTAATTTGTCAAAAATAAGTCTTTAGCAATCAGTGATTTTTATGATTAATTAACAGCCTCCCATTCTTTCATAACTGAATTAGCCCTTCATATAAGTAGGTGAACACAATAAAACTAAACTGTGTAAAGAAATGTAAAATCGCCCAAACCCTCTTCACTCTTGCCTCTTGCCTTTTGCCTTTTGCCTTGCCATAACGACAATTTTCAACACTCACCTACTTATCTTGAGAAATAAAAATTTATCACTAGCAAAATCACCTCTATTCCTGAAAGAGTAGATATTAAGAATCAGCAAACAAAAAACTAGATAGGTTTTTTGTAAGTTGATTGATGGTTTTGAGTTCGGGGGGGTTTTGGTTAAAAGATAGATGTAATCATACTTTTAATCAAAAATCTCCAGATATTCACTGCAAACATTTAACCTGTATACCATAAATTCTCGAAATGTTTCCTTAGATAGATTTCTTTTCTGAAAAATTTATCACTTTTTCTGGAAAATATATATCAAACTTACTCAACTACCAATTAATCATGAATAACCCCACCCCCGTTTTACTGGCATAAAACTTACCCTCCCTTCATGAGGGGAGGGGATTAAGGGGTGGGGTAGAATGGCTGTGGGACAATGGTTTGAGCTTTTGATTTACCCTTTGTGGTTTTTACAACCATACATATTTATTTTTTTTCTCAATGGGTAAGTCCTAGTCATGATCAATTCTGATTCAATCTATCAACCGCTTAATAATGCTTCTACAAATTCATAACTAGAGAATGGACGCAAATCTTCAATTCCTTCACCAGCACCAATAAAGCGAATGGGTAAGCCTAACTGCTGGACAACGGCGAGCGCTACCCCCCCTTTAGCTGTTCCATCTAATTTGGTTAAAATCACGCCACTCAGTTGGGCTGCTTGGGAAAATACTTCAGCTTGTCGCAGTCCATTTTGCCCTAAAGTAGAATCGAGAACTAACAGCGATTCAACGCGGGCATTGGGGGCTTTTTTATCTATAATTTTACGAATTTTGCCCAGTTCGTCCATGAGGTTTTTCTTGTTTTGCAGTCTCCCAGCCGTATCTATTAATAGTAGTTCTGTTCCCCGTGATTGGGCTGCGGCGATCGCATCAAATACCACCGCTGCCGGATCAGTATTCTTTCCTGGATTGGCGATAACTTCTACACCGCTTCTATTCCCCCAAACCTTGACCTGTTCTACAGCCGCAGCCCGGAAGGTATCAGCCGCACCAATTAGACATTTATAACCAGATTTTTGTGCTAGGTGAGAAATTTTACCAATGGTTGTAGTTTTCCCAGCCCCATTAACTCCCGTAATTAACCAAATAGTGAGTTGGTCTTTTTCCGGTGCAAAGCTAGGTTTCATCTTGTTTTGCAAGGGTGTATCTAGTATATCTCGGAGAATTTCTTTGAGATAGGAAATAGCTTGTTCTGGTGGAGTCACTTCCGCGAGGAGTTTTTTCTGTAACGCACTAACAATATAATCTGTTGCTTCCACACCAACATCAGCCTGTAAAAGTAAGGATTCAATTTCATTAACAGCATCTTGATTTAGAGGTCCTTGACCAACAATTGCTTTGAGTTGGTTAAGAAGATTCCGCCGAGTTTTATCCAAACCTTGACGGAGTTTTTTCAACCAAGTAATTTCTTCTATGGAAATATCTTCGGCTTTTCTTCCTTGTCCGGCTAAAACCTTTGCTGACCATTTAAACCCATCATCAAATACCAGTTCTGGAATCTCAACTTCTGGTTCTGTTGTGATTATCAGTGTTTCTGGTGCAACCGTTTCTATCGCACTAGCAATTAGTTTTTCTTGTTTAGCTTGTCTTTCGGCCTCCGCCCGTTCTAAAAAAGATAAATTAGTTGTTTCTGGTGCTATTTCTGGTTGTAATTCACCGACAATATCCTCAGTAATTTCTGCCGTTGCAGTCAATTCCTCAACTTGAGTTTCTACTATTTCTTCAGTAGTAGTATTTTCCTCAACAGCTACAGATGATTCTGTTTCTATTTGTTGTTTTTCTTGAATATTTTTATAAGCAGCCTTAGCAAAAGCCAACAAATCCGCCGTGTCTGGAACTGTTGTTTCTGGTTGAGTTGCTTCTGGTGCTGGTGTTTCTTCCTGCGTTTGGGGAGTATCAGCAGGTTCATTATTGGGACGACTAAACCAATTAAAAGCCATTGTTTGTAGTTTATTTAGATAAGAATTTAAATTAGGAGTCACCGAGTCAGGAGTTCAGGAAGAAGAAAGAAAGAATAAAAGTCTTACCACTAACAACTTACTACTGACCACTGACCAATTTTTGTTCGCTGACTCGACGAAGAACACCATTAATAAAACGGTGGCCATCTTCTCCACTGTAGCGTTTAGATAATTCTACAGCTTCGTTAATGGCGATACTGTCAGGAACTTTCATGAATTTTATTTCTGCGGTAGCTATTTGCAGGATATCTCTGTCAATTTGGGCTAAACGGCTAACTTGCCAATCTACTAAACCATTAGAAATAAATTCTTCGATAGCGTGACGGTTTTCGCTGACGGTAATAATAATTGCTTTGGCATAATTACGAACTTCTTTATCTTGATTAGCTAACTGAATTAATTCAGGAAAATCAACAGATGTACCCAATTGATTGATAGCTGTTTGCGTGTAAGAAATTGCCTCTTTCAGCATGGTTCTAGCTGTATTCAAATCGGCGGCTCTAGTTTCGCTAGTCAATAGGCGATCATTGCTCCGTTGCAGTTCTCCTGCGGCATTATTCAATGTGTCCTGTACTTCCATTGTGAGGGTACGGACTGCTCCTAAAACTAGTTTAGATACCAATTGATCATCTGAGAGAGTTTCTAGCTTTTTGGGGTTGATTGGTAACTGGCTCAAGGCCAACAGTGCCAATTCGCGGGCTATTTGTTGGGGTTTACGACGTTGCATAGGTTGGGATAATAAAAAATATGTGAGTTCTAGCACAGATGAATAATTAGCTTATCTATTTTTTTATAGCGAAGCACTCTGTAGTAATCACTTTACTAGTAGTCTGGCAAATTTATTCTGCGGCGGGAATTTCCTGCGGTTTAATTTCTAAATTTGATACTGCTGACAGTGCAGGGACGTGAGATGGTTGTGTATTGGGGGCGACTATCCCACCAGACACAACTATTTTAAAAGCATCTTCTACCGATATGGAGAGGTTGATTACATCTGCTTCTGGTACTACTGCATACCATCCTGTTGTTGGGTTGGGAGTGGTGGGGATAAATAGGCTAATTACGGGACGAGACATTTGATTTTGGATTTCATTACTCATTGCTCCTGTAACAAATGCGATAGCGAAGCGCTCCGTAGGAATCGCCCAAATACCCGCCCGAGGATATTCTACTAAAACCACACGGCGAAATTTACCATTAGAATCTTTTAGCAGAGTTTCTAATAGTTGTTTGAGGGTTTTATACACCTGTCCAGCTAAAGAAATCGCCTGTAATAGCCGTTCACCTAAATCTAGTAACCATCTCCCAGCAATATTTCTGGCCATTAAGCCAATAATCAGAATACTTAGCAATGGCACGGCTAAACCTACCAATAAGTTAAGTACATTCACCAGAATGGGGTTTAAGCCGTCAAAGGGATTGAGTTGTTTAGGAACTTGGGTGAGAAAGTTAATTACCCAGGTGGCTATGGTAATTGTTAACCAGATGGTGGTTGCGAGGGGAATCACCACCAACAAACCAGCAATCAGGTCATTTTTTAAGTCTTGTTTCAACCGTTCCATTACCAAACTTTGATTCTCCTTATTTAGCTTCGTCAAATTGTTGTGATTATTTTCCATTTCAGCAAATTAGTCACATTGCGAATATCAGAAACTGATTACAGCAGGTGTCAGTGTCTTACAATAGGCTACTTCTTACTGTTAAAAAACGCCTTTTGTGTCTGTCTTTAATGGCAAAAAGTCAAACTATCGCGACAAAAGTTCACAATTTTCCTTGTTCAATGTAAATATAGCCATTAATCCACCGTAATGGCGGCTGGTAAATCTTTTAGAGTGTTACTTATTTTTGTAATACTTGTAAATGATTGTTGCAAGTCTGAGAGATATTATCCATCCTACCGCGTTATATCACCAAATGCTCATAAGACCTCGTGGTAAGTGGGAAACTCAGTCACTTTAGTGCTGAGAGGAAAGCGACACGGGCGGTTTTAACCGCCGTGATAATTAGACTTGTTGAGCGTCGTATCAACTTAACTTTTTTAATGGAACATTGTCCAAGTCTTTTC
>JBAXRM010000115.1:0-15015 GCA_037131225.1 Nostocales cyanobacterium ELA583
TTTCCGTATTTACTTATCTTTACACACCTTTAATTTTTTTTGTTTACCTACTTACACAAAATTGGTGGGATACTCGTGGGCAAAATTTTACTCTGTATATCCCTCTTCTGTGACTCTCTGAAAACATTGGCATTTTCAGAATTCTATAGCTTTTGTATAGTAACCCACATTCAGCAGGTGATTTTTTAAATTTTAGAATTATCTACAACCCAATGAGAACGAGGATTTCAGCCAATGAAACTTAATTCTACATTTTGCGGTCGCAGCTTTATCTAGTGGTCAAACTCAACTTATTGAGAGCTTATTGAGAATAATGTCAATAAATCGCGTCAGTTCGAGAGTAAATATTTTAATCACCCATAGATAATAAAAAGCGTAAAAAGCCTATCATCATTGATTTTTAGCTATTTTATGAAAATTCATTTTTCGCCAAAATAACCTGCTGGGAGAAGATTATGAGTACATTTACTCATTGCTGAATGTGGGTAGTAAGTGATCGCACGATTTTTTTCTAATAACAAATACAGCACCATTGTTTTTCTAATCGGATAGATTGTATTGATTGTCTGATCAGACTTCTAGTGATCGACCTCCCGGAGAGTGACATAACAGGGATAAAGTAGATTATTTGTTAACATGGAACTGTAAACATATTGCTAATGCACAAATCCAGAAAAAACTCTCACAAATTAGTATTGAATCTGGATATGAACTGCCAACGATTTGTACACCTTATGAACTTATGGGAGATTAACCATGTGGAAAGATGAAGTATTAGAAGAAATTTACAAAATCCGAGAAGAACACGCTAAAGCTTTTAATTATGATTTGCATGAAATTTGTAAAGATTTAAGGAAAAAACAGGTAGCTAGAAACAGAAAAATTATTACTCAGCCTCTGGTAACATTATCATCCTCAACTAAGTATAAGTAGGCGATAGCGAAGCGCTCCGCAGGAATCGCTTTTTGGAGATAATGGGATGCGATGCGATCGCTTGTACTCCCTCGACAACTCCCGTCTGTAGAGTTTGATAATCGGAAACAGATGGATCAATAGAAACAACTATTTGTAAATCATCTTTTTCCTTCAATCCCACATTCTTCACCCCATTCAGGTTCAGTGTTTCAGAGGATTTGATAAGAGTCATCGGTTTAACCGAGTGCTTGGTGTAGATATTGTCAAATTACTTATAGTTGACAATACACTAAAACGTAGCTATAAACAAGTGTTACTTCTATCAGCGTAACGACTGTTTACTGTAGTACCCATTACCCATTACCAATCATAGATTTTTGATATTCTTCTTCACTGATTAAATCCTGATTATTTTCTACACGGTCTAAAAATACTAATCCCTCCAAATGATCATATTCGTGTTGGAAGATTCGGGCGACAAAATCAGTTAATTCGTGTTTTTGTAAATTACCATTACGGTCTGTATATTCAATTTCAATTGTTTGATATCTAGGAACTAAACCCCTGATACCAGGTACACTCAAACAACCTTCCCAACCTTTCACCATTTCCGAAGAATGGGCAATAATTTGGGGATTTATCATGGCTGTTGCTGGCATTTCTGGGGCATAGGGATATCTTTTATTAGGACGAGAAGCAACGATAAATAAACGGTAGGATGCTGCTATTTGTGGTGCAGCAATTCCCACTCCATTAGCTTGAGCAACTGAGGTAATTAATTCATCAATTAGGTTTTGAATTTTTTCGTCTTGAACATTTTCCACAAAAACAGCTTTTTGTCGTAATATCGGATTTCCTAATTGAATAATTGGTGCTAATTCATTCATATCTACAACTAACCAAATATCAATTTTCTTTGCTAACTGGTAACGGTGCAGGTTTAACTAAGAATTGAGCGATTTTTCCATCACGTTCTACTTGCACTTGTAAAGGAACGCCAATTTTACTATTTTCTACTATTCTTTGGACTTCATCAACTTTGAGAACTGGTTGATTATTAATAGTTTTGATCACATCTCCTGGGCGTAATCCTGCAATCGCTGCGGGGGAATTAGCAACAATCCTAACTAAGAGAATACCTTGGTTTGCAGATAAATTTATTTTACCGCCAAATCTAGCAATTATTTTTTCTTTAACTTCTGGTGTTAATGTGACCATTTGTATTCCTAAATAGGGATGATCAACTCTACCTTTAGCAATTAGTTCCTGGGCGATTTTTTGGGCAGTATTAATAGGAATTGCAAATCCCAAACCTTGAGCGCCTTGAATAATTGCTGTATTCATCCCAATGACTTCACCACGGGAATTTAGTAATGGTCCACCGGAATTACCAGGGTTAATTGCTGCATCTGTTTGCAGATAATCAACACGCTTATCACTGGCACCAATATCACTACTAGAACGATCTGTGGCGCTGATAATTCCCGATGTCACAGTATTATTTAAACCCAAGGGATTACCAATAGCGATAACCGCTTCTCCTGGTTGTAAAGTATCAGATTTACCTAAAGCTAGGCTAGGTAAGTTATTAGCTTCAATTTGAATTACAGCAACATCTGTTACCGCATCTTCACCTAATACCTTACCTCTAAAAGTCCGTCCATCTTTGAGGGTGACTGTAACTAAATCAGCACCGTCTACAACATGGGAATTGGTCAAAATTTGCCCAGATGAATTAATGATAAATCCAGAACCGCTACCTCTTTCTACTCTTTGGCTGGGTTGGGAAGGGACTCTATTCCCAAAAAAACCGCGAAAAAAGGGATCGGAAAATTCGTCTGGAGCTTGAGTGGTGACAGTTCTAGTGGAATCAATGCGAACAACTGCACCTCCCGCTTTTTGGACTACTTTGACAACAAAGTTAGGATCTCCAGAAGCGGAGAAAATCGCTGGAGGAGCAATTTCTGTTGTGGTTGCACTAGTTTTTTGTGCTTGAGCATTGCTAGGTTCAATTTCTGAGGTGGTTTTTTTGAGACTGGTACAACCTCCGAGCATGAAAACTGCTACACCACACACTGCGATCCATTTTTTACTTTTATTTCCCAAGTTTTGCATTAAAAACCTGGTATAAATATTTTTAGATGCTCGGTTATGATTATTAATCTTCATGATCTGGTTATTGCTGGTGTATTCGTTAGTAGGTGCTAAGATATTGGCTACTTGGTTTTTATCAGAATGATTATAGGTGACACAGAAGTAATTACAAATTAGGAATGATGAATTACGGACAAAGGTGGTGTGAATGGAAATTCCCATAGATGGTTTGTGGAATCGTGTATTAGAACGTTTACAGTTAGAGTTAGCTCCTCCTACCTTTGAAACTTGGATTAAGACAGCTAAAGCACAGCAACTAGAGAATAACTGCTTGGTAATATACGCTCCTAATCCTTTTGCTCGAAATTGGCTTCAGAAGTATTACATTCATACTATTGCTAATGTAGTCCAAGATATTGTGGGTTATCCAATAGAAATTTATATTACTGTAATTGAAGATGAGGAAGTTTCTCTTTTGGGGAAACAGCAACTGGGGGGAAATTTACCCGCAATAAATCATATTTTGGCAAATGCTACTATAAATAACCAAAAAACTTCAGATTTAAATTCTAAATATGTTTTTTCTCGGTTCGTTGTTGGTGCTAATAATCGCATGGCTCATGCGGCTTCTTTAGCTGTGGCAGAATATCCAGGGAGGGAATTTAATCCGTTGTTTTTATGTGGTGGTGTGGGTTTGGGGAAAACTCACTTAATGCAAGCGATTGGTAATTATCGCTGGGAAATCTGTCCTAATTCTAAGATATTTTATGTGTCTACGGAGCAGTTTACCAATGATTTAATTACTGCAATCCGTCAGGATAATATGCAAAATTTTCGAGAACATTACCGGGCTGCTGATATGTTGTTAGTTGATGATATTCAATTTCTGGAGGGGAAGGAATATACTCAAGAAGAATTTTTTCATACTTTTAATACTTTACATGAGGCGGGTAAGCAAGTTGTAATTGCTTCAGATCGTCCTCCTAATCAAATTCCCAGTTTACAAGAACGGCTGTGTTCACGGTTTTCTATGGGGCTAATTGCGGATATTCAAACGCCTGATTTAGAAACAAGAATGGCGATTTTGCAGAAAAAGGCTGAGTATGAAAATATTCGGTTACCACGGGAAGTAGTTGAATATATTGCCACTAATTGTACTTCTAATATTCGTGAGTTGGAGGGGGCGTTAATTCGGGCTTTGGCTTATATTTCTATTTGGGGTTTACCTATGACTGTGGAAAATCTGGCCCCGATTTTAGGAACTCCTAGCCAGAAAATAGAAACAACTCCAGAGATAATTTTAAATATAGTCGCAGATGCTTTGAATGTTTCTATTGAAGACTTAAAGAGTAATTCCCGTCGTCGGGAAATTAGTTGGGCTAGACAAATAGGAATGTATTTAATGCGACAGCTTACAAATTTGAGTTTACCGAAAATAGGTGAAGAGTTTGGTGGTAAAGACCATACAACAGTGATGTATAGTTGTGAAAAAATTACTCAGTTACAAGAGAGTGATCAAAGTTTAATTCAAACTTTACACCAACTGAGCGATCGCATTCAAATGGCCACTCGTTCGCAAAAATAGAATTAATTTCCTTGATGTTTTCCACAACCAAGAAACTAATTTATCAAATTAAAATCTCTCATATTCAGTCTAAATTTTAAGAAAAATATCATAAATGATTAACTTTTATTTAAAATTACGGTAAAAATCCAATTTTTTACCGTAAATCTGTGGAAAACTTGATTTTATTATTTATCAGTTTTATGAAGTATCGTTATTTTGTAAAAATTGTGGATAGGTTTTCCACAGCTTTTCCACAGGCAAACATTTATATTTAGTTGTTTTTTATACCAGGATAATTGGCAAATGGACGAATTTATGGATGCGGCAATTTTGGAAGCTCAACAAGGTAGACAAGCAGGGGGAATTCCCATTGGTTCTGTTTTGGTGAAGGATGGTAAGATTGTTGGCCGAGGACACAATAAGCGCGTACAAGATAATGATCCTGTTACTCATGCAGAAATTGATTGTCTCCGTAATGCGGGCAGAATTGGTAATTATAGAGGGACAATACTTTACTCCACATTAATGCCGTGTTATTTGTGTGCTGGTGCTGTAGTGCAGTTTGGCATCAAAAAAGTAATTGCTGGAGAATCAAAAACTTTTCCCGGTGCTAGGGAGTTTATGGTATCTCATGGAGTGGAAGTGGTGGATTTAAATTTAGATGAATGTGAACAAATGATGAGTGATTTTATTACCACTAACCCAGCACTGTGGAATGAAGATATTGGTAAATAATCTGGGAGGAGTCACTGAGTCACCGAGTCAGGAGAAAGAAGAAGAAGCAATAAAAGTTTTTTGTTAGATAGCTTTTAGGGCAAATGATGAACAACCTGCAACAATTAAAATTGAGAAATTTGTGTCAATCTTCTCTAATTGCGTTATAATTGCGATTACTGCGGAGTGCTAGTTCCCTCCGGGACGCTCCGCGAACGCTATCGCAAGCCTAAAAACCTTGTAAACTGCATTTTGCCACCACTGTTCAGCATCCATAGCAGTTAGTAGTGGTGATTACCGTACAAAAACGAATTCCCAAGCAACTTACTATTGTTAGTTATGGTATAGTGGAAAGGTTAGAACTAGCTTTACCAAACCATAATTGCTCTACGCACAGGTAATAATTGCCAACAGAAGGCTGTTTTAATCAAGAATTTACACACAAAAATCTGAAATACACCGAGGTTATGATTCAGCAATTAATTCACCCAATGGTGAAATTGCAGCGCAACGTGCAATCACTCGTAGAATCCAATATTATCAAACCCAATGATAAAATTTGGAAAATTGCCTTACTCTACGGCGATGAATGGCAGCATTGGAAACAAGAGTTGCTAGACTTTGGATTTAGCACCCAAGATCCAATTAGCGATTTACTGGCGGTAGAAAACTGGGATGACGATTAAACATCTAAATAATACCAGCTATATCTAGTACAAATTGACGTAAATACGCCTACCTTTACCTATAACAAGGATGGAACTACGTCCTTGTTCTTATGGTAGGTGAAATTCCGCCGTAATTCTGTTGTGGATTTAGCACAATAATGATCTGGGATTGCTGTATCTTAACCAAGCATTTTGATCAATGTAGGTAAATTATGATTCAAACCTTACCTGAAACCCAGTTAGTAGCCTTTGAAGAGTTTATTAAATGGAAACCAGAAGGCGGATTTTATGAACTGCATGATGGGGAAATTATTGAGATGAATCCGCCATTAGGAAAACACGAAAGGAGAACTGGGTTTTTGTCTAGAAAACTCACAGTCGAGTTTGATAGACTGAATCTTCCCTATTTTATCCCCAAACAAGCATTAGTTAAACCGCGAACCAGGGAATCAGCCTATTCTCCAGATATTTTGTTGATAGATCCCACAAACCTAGTCAATGAGGAACTGTGGGAAAAAACATCAACAGTAACTAAAGGTGATTCTGTGCCATTAGTTATTGAAGTCGTGAGTACCAATTGGCGAGTTGATTACTATAGAAAATATAGTGATTATGAAGAAATGGGAATTAAAGAATACTGGATTGTGGATTATCAACCTTTTGGTGCTGCTAAATTCGTTGGTGAGCCAAAACAACCGACTATATCAGTTTGTTCTCTGGTTGGTGATGAATATGAAATCAACCAATTTAGAAATGATGACCAAATAATTTCCCATATTTTTCCGGAATTGAACTTAACCGCTAACCAGATTTTGCTAACTGCGAACTGACATTAATGCCTGAGCTAAATCTTTTGCAGTATGATAGCGATCGCGGGGTAAAGGTTCTGTCACACAATCAATTACCTGTCTCAATTGATCATTAATTGTGGGGATACCTTTGATCTCAAAGCGAAAATTGCGTCCCCTTTGCCGATAAAATTTTAAAGGGTTTTCCCCAGTTAATAAAAAAATTAACGTCGGACCAATAGCATACAAATCAGATTGGGTCAGAGGTTGTCCCCGTTCCTGTTCAGGGGCGCAAAAGCCCTCCGCACCGATTCTTGTCCCTGGTTTTGTGCCAATTTCCTTAACAGCACCAAAATCCAAAACAACAATACTATTATTACCACCCCGCACCATTAAATTAGCCGGCTTAATATCCCGGTGAATTAGTGGTATTTGTTGGTGGTGAAGATAATCTAGAATATCACAAGTTTGTACCATCCAAGCGATCGCCTGTTTCGGTGTTACAGGTCCAGTCGAACGAATCCGTTTATCTAAATCCTGTCCGTGAATTAATTCCATAGCCAAGTATTTTTTACCATCTTCCATAAAGAAGTCATAATACTTGGGAACTCCTGCATGATTAAGATGCTTGAGAATACTAGCTTCCCGGATGAATAACTCTTGAGCCTTGGGAATTTTCACCATGTCAGCATTCATCTGTTTGATGACCAGCAATTGTGGTACACCTGTAATTTCACCTACACCATCCCAAGCTAAAAAGGTAGTACCCATACCACCCTTTCCCAACGTGCGTAATACCTGATAATGGCGAATAGTCTTTTGTACCAAAACAGGTTGACCACAGTGAACACAAAATACATTCTGAGGATTATTCCCTTCATGAGTACAACCACTGTTGGAGTATTCTGGTGTCATCTTCTGACTAACTTCACCATCTTCTGACTGTGAAGGTTGGGTAATTGCAGGAAATGATTCCTGAATTTGTACCTTGAGGACAGGACCACCCTGAGCCAATTGCAGTAGAGAATTATCAGAAACGATACACTTAGAAACTAACGAGCCATTAAGGAAAGTACCATTAGTCCCTTGACTAATTAACTCCCAATCATCTCCCCTAGTAGTAGTAACTAATTTTAGTTCTAAATGATACCGAGAAACTAAATTGTCTGCTAAAATCACGTGATTATCTACCGCCCGACCGATACGAACGACGGTAGAACCCTCAAAATGCCACTGTTTGAGCGGTGTTTTTTGTGCTTTTTCTAGTAGGGTCAGAGTAATCACAATACAACCTAAAATTTAAGATCAAAAAACTAATTTTAGAAGCAACTTTGCTGAGATGGGCAGACTTTTACCCGTATCAGTATAGCTGTAAGATTATCATGACCATTGTGTTCATTACCCAATTCAATTAAATTTTGAATACCTGTGACTAAGTTACTAGCAGAACTTAATAAAGGTTGAAGATGAGTTTGCCAATGAGTCTCTAGGCAATCATTATCTGATAAACCATCGGATACCAATACAAAAAGCGTATCTTCATTGATATCAAAGAATTCCACATCAGGATGAAGGGAATCTTCATAGCGTGGTCCCAAAGCTTGGGTAAGTTGGTAAGCATCTGCACGTCCATAGGCGATGCTGGGTTCTATACCCCTAGCAATTTCTCTTTGACCAACTTCATGATCTATAGTTATTTGTTCTAGTCCTTCTTTGCGAGTCAGGCAATAAAGACGACTATCTCCCACATGGGCAATTGCAGCTTGATTATTCTGAAGTAACAACATAACCAAGGTAGTACCCATGCGACCAATACCGGAACGGGCTTCCTTTTGATTAAGCTCATAAATAGCTTGATTAGCTAGGTAAACCGCATGACGGATAGATTCCTTCCGAGGTAATTCTGTATCTACCCAAGTTTCTTGGAAGTATTGACGAATAGTATTCACAGCTAATTGACTGGCTACTTCACCTCCAGCATGACCACCCATACCATCACAAAGGATATATAAACCTTGTGCTGTCACCGTGCTATTCCTGGGCAATTCTAGCCTGTGGACTTTACTATCAATGCCAAAATAGTCTTCATTGTGATGGCGTTGACGACCAACATCAGTATATGCTGCATATTCCAAACTATTTAGCTGCATAGATAGCACCATGGTTGGGGCATTATCATGTTTGGGTTCTGTCTCACCACCTGGTTGAAAAACGGTTGTAGAAAAATTGGGTTTTCCCTGAGTACATATTTCTTCTATTTCTGTGGCTATTTTTTCTAACTGCGATCGCAACTGTGGCAGAGTTTGAATACGCTCAGATTCCATATCCTCCAACATCTGTACCACAGAGCTAAATTGAATGTATTGGGATTCTTTAAATAAAGTTTGCCACATCTGACCCAAACTTTTAATAGTTAAAGCTTGTTGTCCGTCCTGTGATAATTGCGTAGATGATGGTTCTATATACAACTTTTGCAAGACCACGGCTTGATCTTCATCTAATCGCAAGTTCGACAACTCTAATAAACTTTGGCGACAACTTACACTTGCTAACAACTCCCAAAGTTGAGTCATTTGATACAACCAATGGAGAATTTCTAAAATATTAGTTGTTTCTTTTTGCCAAACATCATACAACATTGGCCAATTAGATATATCTTCCAACAGGACTACCTGAAGATGATCTTGCTGCCAAGCATCATGGATTTTGGGTATCCCTGGGTGCGTTTTCATCTGCAATTCTAGATATGCTTGGGCTATATCTGGAATTTGAGTTGTATCTGTTTTATCTTCATACAGAAGCATTGCTCCAATTAGTGATATTTCGTAAGGTTGGCAATCTAAAACCCTTACTCCTATCTCTCGACAATCTCCCATTATTTCTGGAGTTGGTGAAGATTCTAATAAGCGATAACGCTGCTGGGAATCTAAATAAGAATCTAAAACAAATTTGCAAAACGGACTAGAATCACCGCCCTCGTTGTCCAAATTTTCGGTTAATTCCACAGTTTCCGTAATTACAGGAACTACCTGATGAACCACCTGAGTAATGAGAGCATACCAAACCGGGCTAGATTCTGCACCACATCTATGACAATATTGTGCATTTAAAGGTATATCGGCGCTGCACTCGCGGCAGATTTTATGAGCTAGGGATGTACCACAGCTTTGACAAAACTTATTACTATTAGAATTTTCAAATTTACACTGGGGGCAAATCAGCATAGTGGGACTTCCTTAATTTTCTTGCTAAGGTGCTTTTCTTGACATTGTATGTATACTGGTACAGTATATTGACTTAGTTTTCCGGTGGATAATTTAGCCTTGTGACTTCTAAGGAAGTGAGTTCTCGCCATTGTCCTGGTGCTAAATCATGTAGTTGAATATTAGCAATACTTACTCTAATTAACCGCAACGTTGGGAAACCCACAGTAGCAGTCATGCGACGGACTTGGCGGTTTTTACCTTCAGTCAGGGTCATTTCTAGCCAAGCAGTGGGAATACTTTTACGAAATCTAATAGGTGGAATGCGTTGGACTACGGATGGTTCTTCTAACAATAACCTAACTTGAGCAGGACGAGTCCGGTAATCTTGAATTTCTACCCCATTTTGTAGCTTATAAATTGCATCAATATCGGGAATACGTTCCACCTGCGCCCAATATGTACGTTGATGACCAAAACGCGGATGTGCCAAACGATGCTGTAACTGTCCATCATTTGTTAACAACAGCAACCCTTCACTATCCCAATCTAAACGCCCCACAGGATAAACATCGGGAACATCTATATATTCTTTGAGAGTAATATGTTTAGGACTTTCTTGGGTGAATTGGCTCAAAACACCATAGGGTTTGTGAAAAATAATATATCGATTATTCATAAAATATGGGAGAAAGAGGGAGTCACCGAGTCAGGAGTGAAGAAGGAGGAAGAATAATAAAGAAGAAAGAGTGAACGTCTTTTGCTTGAATCTATGCTTACAGAATTAATGACACACATTGTTTTTCTGTTCCCTGTTCCTTGACTCTACAAATTAATTTAATTTTGTCTGACTACTTAGTAAACATTAATTATGACAATTAGCAAAATCAGCCGCAGATCCTTTTTATTTCTTGGTGGAGCAACTTTAGCACAAGGGTTAACCCTAGCATTACCTAGTTATGCCCAATTTGTACAGGTAAATAAAAGTCAAATTAATGGTATCCCTTTTTATCAAACCATAGTTGACCTCACAGATCCAAAGACTTTTATCACAATGGGGTTAGCTAAAAATGCCGCATTTGCTAACACAATTCAAAAAACCAGTGGTGATGAAGAATTTAGTAAATTAGTGGCGCGTTATCGGGCCAGTGTCGTTGCTAACGGCACATTTTTTACCAAAAATCGTCAAAAAACAGTTATGGGTAATATGGTAGCCGGGGGCAAATTTGTCAAATACAGTCGTTGGGAAAACTTTGGGACTACCTTGGGATTAGGAGTTGGCAATAAACCAGAAATGGTGACAGCAAGAGTAGAGGGCAAGCCAGAATGGCATAAACATTGGTTTTCTCTAACTTGTGGACCGAGATTATTGCGACAAGGAGAAATATGGCTAAACCCCAGCATTGAAGGGTTTAAAGATCCCAATGTTTTAGGTAATAGCACCCGAACAGCGATTGGTTTTACTCAGGATGGCACAAAACTGATTTTAGCGAATTTTGAAATTAATCTTTCTTTACGGCAAGAGGCTGAAGCCATGAAAGCAATCGGTTGTTACGAAGCTATGAATTTAGATGGTGGAGCATCTAGAGCTTTAGCCAGCAAGACTAATATTGTAGTTCCTGCTGGTAGACCTTTGACCAATGTAATTGTTATTTATGATGCTACTAATCCTGCCCCTACATTTCTAGAACAGGCATGGCTGAAGTTTCAACAAGGAGAACGTTCTCCTATACCCGGATCTTAAACAATTCAAAATAGATGAATTTTGGTGGGCATTGCCCACCAGAATTTATGTTTATGTTTCCTAATCACTAATTACTAAGGCTTTTATTACGGAGTAAGGGGTATCATTTTTAATTTTTAATTCTTAATTTTTAATTCCCGCCAGGGTTTGACGGCAAATACGACTATAAAGTTACGGTTCACCCCAATTCCTGAAAGTATTAATTCCCATACATTAGTCAATGTGAAGGCACATTCATCCATAAAACCACTAGACATAATTTATAAAATTCACCGTTCCCCTAACGGTTCGGTAAACCACCCTTCATGGATGGCTACCAGTGAGTTTTTATGATATTAGCCGAGTTGGAGATTTTGTTCCCAGCAAAGCCTAACCCAACTGATTGTTATTAGCAGTTAGTTAATGCAATTTTATATTCTCCTTGAATTGATTTAGTAATTTTATACGGAGTAAACACCCAAAATGGCAAAAGTAGTTGGAATTGATTTAGGGACGACAAACTCTTGCGTGGCAGTAATGGAAGGCGGTAAACCCACTGTTATCGCTAATGCGGAAGGTTTTCGGACAACACCTTCTGTAGTTGCGTTTGCTAAAAATGGTGATAATTTAGTTGGTCAAATCGCTAAACGCCAAGCGGTTATGAACCCAGAAAATACTTTTTATTCTGTAAAACGTTTTATTGGTCGTCGTTTTGAGGAAATTACTAATGAAGCTACAGAAGTTTCTTATAAAGTTCTCAGTAGCGGCGGTAACGTTAAGGTAGATTCTCCCGGCGCTGGTAAACAATTTGCTCCTGAAGAAATCTCTGCGAAAGTTCTTCGTAAATTAGTTGAAGATGCTAGTAAATATCTGGGTGAAACTGTTACCCAAGCTGTAATTACTGTTCCTGCTTACTTCAATGACTCTCAGCGCCAAGCGACAAAAGACGCTGGAAAAATCGCTGGTATTGACGTTCTCCGCATTATCAACGAACCTACTGCTGCTTCCCTAGCCTACGGTTTTGATAAGAAGAGCAATGAAACCATTCTAGTATTTGACTTGGGTGGTGGTACTTTCGACGTATCCGTTCTAGAAGTAGGTGACGGTGTATTTGAAGTATTATCAACATCCGGTGATACTCACCTGGGTGGTGACGACTTTGATAAAAAAATTGTTGATTTCTTAGCTGAACAGTTCAAAAAAGACGAAGGTATTGACCTACGTAAAGATAAACAAGCTTTACAACGACTGACTGAAGCGGCAGAAAAAGCTAAAATTGAACTTTCTAGCGTTAGTCAGGCAGAAATTAACTTGCCATTTATTACCGCTACCCAAGAGGGTCCCAAGCATTTAGATACAACTCTCACTCGCGCTAAGTTTGAAGAACTTTGTTCTGATTTAATTGACCGTTGCCGCATTCCTGTAGAAGATGCGCTTAAAGGTGCGAAATTAAATAAGACTAATATTGATGAAGTGGTTCTTGTTGGTGGTTCTACCCGGATTCCCGCTGTTCAAGATGTGGTTAAACGGGTGTTAGGTAAAGATCCTAACCAAACTGTTAACCCTGATGAAGTGGTGGCTGTTGGTGCGGCTATTCAAGCGGGTGTTTTGGCTGGTGATGTTACAGGTATCTTGTTGTTAGACGTAACACCATTATCCTTGGGTGTAGAAACCTTGGGTGGGGTGATGACTAAGATTATTCCTCGCAACACCACAATTCCTACTAAGAAATCAGAAGTCTTCTCTACGGCTGTAGACGGACAAAGCAATGTGGAAATTCATGTTCTCCAAGGTGAGAGAGAATTTGCTAACGATAATAAGAGTTTAGGAACTTTCCGTTTAGATGGTATTCCTCCTGCTCCTCGTGGTGTTCCTCAAATTGAGGTTACTTTTGATATTGACGCTAACGGTATTCTCAATGTAGCAGCGAAGGATAAGGGAACTGGTAAGGAACAATCTATTAGTATCACCGGTGCTTCTACTCTTGATAAGAATGATGTAGAACGCATGGTGAGAGAAGCTGAACAAAATGCTTCTTCTGATAAAGAACGTCGTGAGAAGATTGAACGCAAAAACCAAGCTGATTCTTTAGCTTATCAAGCTGAAAAGCAGTTGGAAGAGTTGGGTGATAAGGTTCCCGCTGCTGATAAGACTAAGGTTGAAGGTTTAGTCAAGGAAGTACGAGAAGCTGTTGCTCAAGAAAATGATGCTCAAATTGAGAAGTTAATGCCAGAATTGCAACAAGCTCTATTTGCTATTGGTAGCAATATCTATCAACAAGCTGGTGGTGATGCTGGTGCTGCTGGTACTGAACCTCCAAGCGGTGGTCCTGCTCCTTCTGGTGATGATGTCATTGATGCTGATTTTACTGAAAGCAAATAGTCATAAATTCTTATTGAGGGCGGGGAAACCCCGCCCCTACAAGATTAATACCCACCCAGTGCAATGACTGGATGGGTATTTTTTATGGTAGTTAAATTATTTATTGCGAGATAGTTCTTCCTCGTCGATTTTATGATAACAAATTTAAAAGCAAATGTCAACTCCTTTGATCTCCCATTTTAGAGATTTTGCCATGCTTCTATACTGCAAACGGTTTATAATTTAACCAAATATGGAACCCCTCTCCAAACCTCTCCCCGCAACGGGGAGAGGCTTTGAGCCTGTTCGTTATATTATAAAAAAGTCCAAGTTCTAGCCGTTTTGAGTATAAACTCAATTTAGCTTGATGAATTACAATAGCGTGTAATGTGCCAATTGGAATATCTTTACTGTGCATTGGTAATACAACCATTCTGCCATCGGAATGTTCTAAAACTAAATGACTACCTTTTTGATGATTTTCTATAAATCCGGCTTTCTTTAATTTACGTAATGCTTTTTTAGGAGTAATAGCAGATAATTTATCACTTATGAAACTAACTCGACAATTAGAACTGTTCCAGAATTTTTCTTGATTTTGGGAATAGGTAAACCTTGTTTTTCTAATGCTTCTAAATAAGCTAATACTGCTTCAGTAACATTTTTTTCTGCTTCAGCAAAATTTTGACCAAAGGAAGAAATATAATTGAGTTGAGGTATGGTAGCAATTACCATGTTGCTATCAATATCAAAACTGTATTCTACGGGAAACTCTAGTCTATCCATGATTATATTCCTCTTGGATCTGGTTAGAATTCAATTCTAACTTAATCATATCTAAGTTTAAATTATAGCTAAAAGAAAAGTTTTCGGTGAATAGGAAGGAGTATCTAATACACTAAATCAATATGCTAAAATAAAAAATACACTTTAAGCAGGTGATGAAGATGACACAATCCACACCCCAAAGAGTTGTCCGTCG
>JBAXRM010000116.1:0-14935 GCA_037131225.1 Nostocales cyanobacterium ELA583
TTTCAGCGTTGCTTTTGTTTCGCTTCGCTTCAGGCACTTATCTAATATATCGAACTTCCTTTGGTTTGTCAACTACTTTTTTGAATTATTTTGAGATTTGTTTTTTATTTTGACAAAAATCCCTATAGAGCAAGGTTTGTGGGCGTTAAAATTTTCGACTTTTCTATCTTACTTAGTGGTGTTTTTTCTTTAAGATTGGCTGATAACGTAGCGTAAGCCATAAAAGTCTTTTCGTTAGAGTTAGAGGTATGGCTTATATAATCAGGAGTTAATAAACCACGAAGGTACGAAGGACACGAAGGAAGAGAAGGGAAGACGATTATTGATAGTGTTGAGTGGATATATATAGATTTTAGGGATTATATGAAGAGTTCAGGGGCTTTACTACCACCGTTTTTGGTGCTGGATCAATTGTTGCAAGGTTGGTTATTGGAGGATATTGGTAGGGGAGATCGTACTACTCAATCTCTATTATCCCCAAATTCCCCGAAAGGACAGGCTCGATGGATAGCGAAAGCACCGGGAATAATTGCTGGTTTACCGATTGCTGCTAGGGTATTTCATCTTTTAAATCATCAAGTTGATTTTGTGAATATTACGGCTGAGGGGGAAAAATGTGAACCAGGACAGGTGGTAGCAGAAATTAATGGTTCTCTGGATACGCTGTTAATGGGGGAACGGGTGGCTTTGAATTTGGTCATGCGGTTAAGTGGAATTGCTACTCTGACTAATATATATGTGGAGAAGATAGCTGATTTACCGGCTCAGTTGGTGGATACGCGCAAAACTACACCAGGGTTGAGAATTTTGGAAAAGTACGCAACTGCGTTGGGTGGTGCGATTAATCACCGAATGGGATTGGATGATGCGGTGATGATTAAGGATAATCATATTGTTGCTGCTGGGGGAATTAAGGAAGCTATTACCCGCATTCGTTCTCAAATTCCTTATCCTCTGACGATTGAGGTGGAGACGGAAAATTTAGAACAGGTGCGGGAAGCTTTACAACACAAGGCGGATATTATTATGTTGGATAATATGCCTTTGTCAATGATGAGTGAGGCTGTCTTATTAATTCGTCAAGAAGATAGTCGGGTAAAGATTGAGGCTTCTGGTAATGTAACGTTGGAAACTATTCGCGCTGTGGCGAAAACTGGTGTTGATTATATTTCTAGCAGTGCGCCTATTACTCAGTCTAAGTGGTTAGATTTAAGTATGAGGATGAGTTAATGGAGAAACTGAGAAATTATGGGATGAATTGTGTTTCGCGCAAAGGCGCAAAGGAGCAAAGTTTGAGGTTTTAAATTTGCTGATTTTATACTTCAAGTTAGAAATTTAGAAATTCTTTCGACAGCAGTTTCTAATATTTCTGGTTTCTGCACTAATGCAAAACGAACGTATCCTTCGCCAAATTGACCAAAACCTACGCCGGGGGAAGCGGCTACGCCTGTTTGTTTAACTAGTTCGGTGCAAAATTCTATGGAATTATGACTCCACTGTGGGGGTAATTTTGCCCAAATGTACATTGTGGCTTGGGGTGTGGGAACGCTCCAACCTATACTATTTAAGGCTTTAATGAAAGCATCACGACGTTGACGAAAAATATCTACGGCAGATTTTACACCATCTTGTGGTCCTGTGAGGGCGGCGATCGCTCCGTTCAAAATCCCTAAATATTGGTTAAAATCAACTGTGGCTTTGATCTGCTTTAGGGCTTGAATTAATTGGGGATTCCCAATTGCATAACCGATGCGGAAGCCACCCATATTATAAGATTTAGACAGGGTAAAAAATTCTATGGAGACGCTTTTTTCAGGATCTGCTTGCAAAATTGAGGGAACAGGGGATTTTAGATTTTGGATTTTGGATTTTGGATTTTGGGTTTCTTCTTTTGTGAAAACTAAATCAACGTAGGGGAAATCGTGGACGAGAACAATATTATGTTGTTGACAAAAAGCTACGGCTTCTTGAAAGAAGGATAATGGGGCGATCGCACTGGTAGGATTATGAGGATAGCTTAATACCATCAACCGTGATTTAGCTAAGACAGTAACAGGAATATCACTAAAAACTGGTAAAAAATTATTTTCTGGTTTGATTGGCATTGGGTAAATTTGACCATTAGCCAAATATACTCCACCTGCATGGGAAGGATAACCAGGATCTAATAATAGAGCAAAATCACCGGGATTAAGTACCGCTAAAGGTATATGGGCTGTTCCTTCTTGAGAACCAATTAAGGGTAAAACTTCTGTTTCTGGGTCAACCGGGATACCGAATTTTTGCTCATACCATTGGGCTGCGGCTTGACGGAAATTTTGAGTACCACGAAATAATAAGTAACCATGAGTGCTAGGATCATGGAGAGATTGAGCGATCACTTCTATGACGTGATTCTCGGCTGGTAAATCAGAAGAACCTAAAGATAAATCAATTAATTCTCTTCCAGCAGCCAAAGCAATGGTTTTGGCTGTGTCCATATCGGCAAATACGTTGGATTTTAAGGGTTGTAATCGGGTGGCAAATTGCATTTTAATTATTAGTCATTGGTCATTAGTCATAAGTGAGTGATCAGAAACTCTGGGGTTTTGATCACTTAACAGTAACTAATTATTATTATTTAAATGCTTATCCAAAAAACTGAGTAATTTATCTTTACCAATTACTCCCTCAATAGATTCTAATACTTCTTCTCCTCTTAGCAACCTCAGAGCGGGAAGACCTTCTACTTGATATTCTTTGACCGTGAGGGGATTGGGGTCGGTTTCCATTTTAACAATTTTTAGGCGATCGCTATATTTGTTAGCAGCTAAATTGATAACTGGTGACATCAGTTGACAAGGACCACACCAGGAAGCCCAAAAATAAACTAATACAGGCTGCTCGGCTTTTAACACTTCTGTTTCAAACTCAGCATCAGTGATATTGATTACACTCTTATTCATTAGAATCTCCATAAAGTAGCATAAATTAATCAAGTTCGTTTACAAATTACTCTATCCCAATCTGAGAGTTAGTTGTCATACCATTTTAGATTTTAGATTTTAGATTTTAGATTTTAGATTATGAAAGATTTACTATATAAATTTTTCGTCTTTAAAAATGAAACAAAATCCCACAACTCAGATGTGTGGGATTAACTGGATGGAATTATCTGCAAAAACTACAGATTATCCAATTGTTTGCGTAAGGCTTCCAATTCAGCATCAACTGGTTGAGCAGGTTTAGCTGTACTGGTTGGTTGGACTGGAGTGGTGGCGCTGGGTTGTTCTGGAGTAAGTAATTTGGGTTCTGGTGCAGGTGCTAGAGATGCTTTCATAGCAGCTAATTCATCATCAACATCACTACCAGACTCTAACTGGGCGAATTGGTGATCTAAATCTGCACTTGCTAACTCCGCTCCTGACTGAGCGCGAGCTTCTTGTATTAAGACTTTTTCTTCCATACGCTCAAAAGCAGACATAGCACTGCTGGTATTCATGCCACTAACCATACCTTGGAGTTGCTCTTGAGCTTTCGCAGCCGTAATCCTGGCTTTGAGCATTTCTTTCTTGGTTTTGGCTTCAGAAATTTTGCTCTCTAACTGGATTAAACTCTTCTTGAGACCATCTACTTGAACATTTTGCTGATCTAGACTAGTTTTTAATGCCGTAGCGGTATCAGTATAGGTTTTCTTGCGCTCTAATGCTTGACGGGCTAGGCTTTCATCACCTTTTTGCAGGGCAAGTTGGGCGTTGCGCTGCCACTTATTAATTTCATTTTGTCCTTCATTATACTGCTTCTCTGTCCGTTTTTGGGCTGCTATTGCTTGAGCTACCCCTTGACGTAGCTTGACCATATCCTCTTGCATTTCCAGGAGTGCTTGTTCTAGCATTTTTTCTGGATCTTCGGCTTTACTGACCAAATCGTTTAGGTTAGCACCAACTACGCGTTTAAGGCGATCAAATAATCCCATAAATTTATTTTTCCTTTCAAGGTTTACACTCTTGGTTAGATAGTTAGCTTTTTTAGTATTTAATAGCTACCTACTCCAATGTAGTCTTTCCAGTCTGGATTACTATCTTTTTTTCTATTCTGAATCATGAACCTATTAATTAGCTATATAAAGAAGAATTCAGGAGTCAGGAGAAAGTAGAGGGAAGAAGTAAATTCTCATGCAAATGCGTACCGCTATATTAACTACCCAAAGTTATGATTCTGGTGTTTTCGGTAAATTTTTGCTTGGTTGAGGGTGTTCACCTTTATCTAACATATAAATTTTCATGTTTGCCAGTTCTGTATCAATATCATTATGAGAATCTAAGGATGTCAAGCGTTTTTCCAGATCATCACTACCTAATTGACTCATAGCTTCTGATTGTGCTTCTATCTGTAAAACTTTTTCCTCCATTCGTTCTAATGCGCCCAAGCTAGATGTTGTAGAAGCTCCAGTCAGCATTTCTTGAAGCCGATAAGAAGCTTCAGCCGAACGGGCGCGAGCGATATACATATCTTTTTTGGTTTTGATCTCAGCCAGTTTTAACTCTAGAGTCCGCATATCCTGCTTTAATTTGGCTACTACATCTTTTTGCTGCTGAATTTGGCTAGTTAAGTTTGTAGCAGTTTGTTGATAAAATTTGCGTTTGGTGAGAGCTTCCCTTGCTAAAGATTCATTACCCTGTTGGAGGGCTAATTGGGCGCGACGATACCATTCTTCGCCTTGGGATTCTCCAGCGGCTGCTTGGCGTTCTGTGCGTTTTTGGGTGGCGATCGCTTGAGCTACTCCTTGACGCAATTGTACCAAATTTTCTTGCATTTCCATGAAAGCATTTTCCAGAATCTTTTCTGGATCTTCTGCATTGCTGACTAGACTATTGAAATTAGCGCGAATCACCCGCAGAATACGGTTAATAACTTCCATGTTGGCTCTACTTTGACCATTTACCGGACTATGAAGTTTTTCACTCAGGATGAGATTTGTGATATTGCCATCCTAAATCATCTAACTGTTTTTTGATTATGTAAAAAGTCTATATTAATTAAGTCGCTAGTAGTCTGTCAAATAAATTTTGCAGGATGAGAAACAAACCACGAAGGACACGAAGGAAGAAGGAAGAAGGAAGAATCAAAATGGCAACGAATGAACCCGTCAATTAGTTCTTGACAGACCACTAGGTTGAGAAAGGGTAATTGGTAATTGGTAATTGGTAAGAGTGTTTACCACTGACTAATGACTAATGACTAATGACTAATGACTAATGACTAATAACTAATAACTAATAACTAATGACTAAGTATAAATTACCGTATTCCCAAATATTCATAGGCATAATTGCCGCTGTCCCTATGGTTTTAGGTTTACCGGCAAAGGCTTTAGAAGTACAGGTATTACCTAAAAATCCTCAATTGGGAGATACAATTTCCGTCGTCATTGAGGCAAATGCTTCAGAAAAAACCAGTAATCCCACAGTAACAGTTGGGGGAAAAACATATCCAGCTTTTGAAATTTCACCTCGTAAATACCGTTCTTTTGTTCCCACAACTCCCTTAGAAAAAGCTGGAGTCAGAACAATTAAAATTTCCGAAGATGGACAAGAACAAAACATATCAGTAAAGGTGCGCGATCGCAAATTTCCCGTGCAACGCATTACCTTACCACCTGGAAAAGCTGGAGTTGATGCTACTGAGTACGAACTCAAGCGAGTAAAAGAATTGAAAGCCCTACAAACACCTGAAAAATATTGGCATGGTGCTTTCCTCGCCCCCAATGCTGGGAGAACATCAACTAAATATGGTGTCCGTCGCTACTACAATGGTGAATTTGCCAAAGACTACTACCATCGTGGACAGGATTACGCGGGAGGAGAAGGTTCAACCGTAATCGCCCCAGCGGCTGGAAGAGTTGCTTTGGTTGGTACAGTCTCCCAAGGATTCCGGGTTCATGGTAATGTAGTAGGCATTGATCACGGTCAAGGAGTTGTCAGCATTTTCATGCACCTAAGTCGTATAAATGTCAAAGAAGGTGATTTTGTCCAAGCAGGGCAAAAAATTGGCGCAGTAGGTTCAACAGGTGCATCTACAGGACCCCACTTACACTGGGGTTTGTATGTGAACGGACAATCTATTGATCCATTACCTTGGAAATTTCGGCAAATTGATTAAGTTTTTCATCTTGTTAGTTGCGGAAATCAAAATACCTTTATATATAGCAGAATTTAGGAGTCACCGAGTCAGGAATAAAACTGGCTTGGTGTCTAGCTTTAAAATCAGATTCTGTACCTGATTGATCTACAATCTGCTATAAATAGTACAATTTGGTAGGGTAATTGGTTAAGTAAGACAATAATAAGTTGCTTAAGCCCCTGTTTATCCATAGTTTTTACTGATTCTATTATTGTATTCTGGGCAATTGATAGTCTTCGTATTTCACTTAGCTATGAGAAATTTGAGATTTTTATCCAGAAATATATCCTTTTATCCTATGATCCTTCTTACATAATAACCCCAATATTTTATGAGTATTCAAGAAATAGTAGAACAAGCTCTTAAAGATGGTCACTTGACACCGACAATGGAAGCAGAAGTTGGTCACATTTGTGATAACACTTCAGAATTGTCAATCGAAGAATACATGGCTTTAGATCGCCTCATGGGTGCGCTGTTAACCGCTGAAGTAGTAGCAGTCCCTCGTAAACAATTTATCAACGTTATGGAAGAGTTGGTACTAACCAACGTAATTGCCAAAGTAGCAGAAATTGAAGTAACTAGCGACAGTTCTCTAGATGTGGGGGATATAACCGCCTATGCTCTCAATAGACTACCTCCTCTCTATGCAACCACTGAAGAAGGTGCGAAATATCAACGAGAAAAAGCCAAGGCCGAACTTGATAATTTAATATCTCAACAAGTTAGCGAAGCCATATCTAAGTATTTAGATAGACCTACTTTCTTTCCAGAACGTCAAGCATTGAACAAGAACACTGGCAAGGAAGTTTTAACTCAAGTTAATACATTACTCCAGACTTACGCATCTAATTTTGAAGAAAAATAAATGGGGCTGGCTGAATAAAATTAGCAAGAAAAATAGATGGGGGTTTCGGGGGTTTCAGGTTTTTTTGAGGCTCAAAAAGTACAAGATTTTTGCTGATTGATAGTGTCTCAAAATGAGTGCGTTTCTCCATGTTAGATATGAATAGAGAATATTTACATGACTGAAACTGTTCCCTTTTCCCTGTCTCAATTAATGAATTTAATTTTGTCCCACTACTGGCATTTTCATTCACGAACTGATACTTCTGTGCCTATGTTTACTTGGCTGTACAACATTCGGACATCAGAATTACGCATTCTTAAACAACCGTGAGAAACAGCCGCTCCTACCAAATCAACGTTTGGTGTACCATGAAAGCCAAGTTCATTTCTGCCATCAGACCAAAAACCAATCCATCTGTCCCCTAAAGGACTATCAGTACCCCCTGCAAAGACAGCACCCGTAATGGGATGTCGCCAAATAGGATCGTGTTCCTTATGAAGAATTTTAAAATTGCCAGTTGGTGTTTCCCAGCCTTTTTTGCCGATAGCGATGGGGTAACTAGCTATTATTTCATTATCTTGAGAAACATAGACCCGGCGATCGCTTAAATCCACTATCACCTGAGTCCTATTTAATACTGGTATTGACTGTTTAATCTGATTGATTGGATCTGTAATACTATCCAGATTTGACTTCTGTATTGTCCACTCAGCAGATTTTTGGGGAGAGGTAGGTACAGAAGCAGCAATTGCACTGTTTCCAATTTCCACAGATGAACCCTGTGGATAAACTTCTGTAGATACAGATTGATCTAGTTGCCCTGTTGTTCTCATATTGTGCAAATGGACAGCCAGAGATAAAATTGCTGTACCAAAACAGAGAAACATGACCATACTCGCTATAGATTCATTTCTTGCCATTGCCATCGCTTATTCATCGCCTATTATTTATCCCTGAAATATCTGGCTAAAGGTGACTGATCATTGATCATTAATAATTACCAGTCAAGTGTTTAGTAGACAGTTCTCAATCTGATCGCTATTCCTAATTTAACAAAGAGTTGATCCGTGTCTTCTTTTCCCTGATTTTCCCATACCTACTTTACGATGAATAAAACGCTGAAAACTCCTTTCTCTATATATTTCCGTGTTCCGATTATAAATCCGTCACCTTACTGAGGAACTTTTGACTTATAATCCAGTCTAATAGATAGGAGTGATTTAACACCAGCCTGATCCATGAGTCAATCCATTAGTGTATCTTGGTCAACAGTTGATGCCACCTATCCAGCAGCATCGGTGCCAGTTGACAAACTTTCAAACCACGATCTTATTTTACGCTGTCAAGTCGGATTGCGTCCAGAACGTGCTGCCTTTTCAGAATTGTTGCGGCGCTATCAGAGTCAAGTTGATCGAGTTTTATATCATTTAGCCCCTGATTGGTCTGACAGAGCCGATTTAGCCCAGGAAGTCTGGATTCGTGTTTATAGAAATATTAACCGATTGCAAGAACCTGCTAAGTTCCGAGGTTGGTTAAGTCGCATTGCTACCAATTTATTTTATGATGAATTGCGTAAACGCAAACGGGTAGCCAGTCCTCTGTCGTTAGATGCGCCACGACTGTTAGACGACGGGGAAATGGACTGGGAAATTGCCGGTGATACTCCAAGTCCAGAGGAGGAAATGACCACCAGGGAATTTTATGAGCAGTTGCGGGAAGCGATCGCTGATTTACCAGAGGTTTTTCGGACTACAATTGTCCTAAGAGAAATTGAAGGCCTGGCTTATGAAGAAATTGCCGAAATTACCGGAGTTTCCCTGGGAACAGTGAAATCTAGAATAGCTAGGGCCAGATCAAGATTACAAACTCAATTGCAAACCTATCTAGATACATAATCTACATCATGTTTCCTCAATCCTATGGCAGATTTTAAGAAATATTAAGGACTGTCAACGAAAATATATATTTTCTGCCATTGAGAAGCAAAAATGAATCAACAGGTACTATAAACATGGAGAAACGTGATTGTTTCGAGTTATTAAGTGCTTATTTGGATGGCGAAGTCACAGCTACTGAACGCAGACAGGTAGAAGAGTGGCTGTCAACTGATGCCTCTATTAAGTCCTTGTATACAAGACTATTAAATCTGAGACAGGGCTTGCAAAGTATACCTGTTCCCACACATTCTCATTCATCAGAAACCACAATTAATCAAGTTTTAGCGCGTGTTAATTATAGTTACCGCCTGAACTGGATGTTAGGTGGTGCAGCCGTAGCTGCTTGTATGATCGGAGCAATATCTGGTTTACTCCCAGGTAATTCCAGAATGCTAGAAATGGCTACGACACAACCAACGGAATTAACATCGACAGCTATACAGTCAGCATCCGCAGATTCACCTTTAATGGTGGCTTTAAATAACCCAGTTATTGAAATTCCGAAAACAGCAGTAGCTCCCAACAAAAAGCCAGTTAATAACCTCAATTAATTACCTGGCGGGTAGACTTTTTGTAATATCATAAAATACACCCAAGCCCAATCTGAAAATGAGCCGTTTAGCTTGTTAACCTCTATGTAATGGTGATTATAGGGGTTTTTTGATGTTGATTAATTTGTTCGCTAATTCGCTAAATGCTTGAAAGTCCATAAAATTGTCACGATATCAATAAGGTTTCAGGATTTTGGTGAAGGTATTGTTCTAGGAACTAAATTTATCAAAGTTCGTAAGGCATGATTGACAGCTTCAGCATTAGGAAAATACTCCCTAATATCTGGATCAAGTATAATTGAACCTTCTGTTAAATCATAACGCTGGACAATGGTTGTCCCATCTTCTTGATGAATTGTCACAGTATGTCCTTGACGATAATCTTGATAGTGCTTACCGCGAACACCGCCTGTAAAATCGTATTCTGGTAGCATATCTTCATCTATAATATTATTAGATTCAGGGTTAATGTTGTGCATAAATTTTTTCCTCATTAGGGGTAGCTTTACGAGAACTAATAAGACGGATTTTTGAGTTACGTTCGGTGTAAACTACAATTAATAAACGTAATCTTTCTGAAAGACCAATATCAATAAAACGATTTTCATCAATTGAATGTTTAGTATCAGCGATGGTAATTGAGAAAGGATCATTGAATACGGTTTTTGCTTCTTCAAAAGAAATATCATGTTTTCTTTGATTTTCTTGTGCCTTTTTATCATCCCATTCAAATTGTAACGTCAATTTCTCCTTAATCCTTAACTACAAATTACCAACAATTGATCAGAAATTTTTATAATCCTCTGAAATTCTTATTTGCTATTATAATTTAGGCAATAGAAAAGAAAGATAAAATTCCTCAGACCTCATTGAATCTTTTGGTTCACGACTTACTTCTAGCACTCCCATACTGTCCCTGTAACCACCCCAGGGGAGTTGACCTTTTCGGACTTCAAAGAAACCGAGATCGTCGGCGGGTATAGTATAAGCTTTAAGCTGCCAGTCTAGTCCAGTCCATTCAACCTTTGTGTTAAATTGCGATCGAATATCATAGTTGTATACACCTGGAGTGCCTAAGTTAATCCAGATTGTTTTTTGAACACTAAAACCAAAAAGACCATTACTATGCTTTACCCATAGTTCATCCATTATGCTACCAACCTTGCATTTCCACCAACTCCATACACAAATCATTAATTTGCTCCAAATCAGGACGATGTGGTAAACTAGATTGCTCATAAAAAACATCCATATCAGCAACCAAATCTTCAGCTATTTTCATCAACTGCTCGTAACTATAATCACCCCGTAGAATAGCCTTTAAATCATCAATATCACCAGCTAAATTTCTATCTACAGTTACTTCTCCCCGCTGCAAAATTTCTAACCCACTTCGCAGCAATCGAATACAGTGCATTCCATGTTTTAAATCGTAACCTGATTTTTTTTCCATTTCCGCTCTAGCAGGATTTCTATTTTCTTGCCAAGATATATAAGCCTTCCATTCTCTTAAAGCAATTTGATAACTTTGACTTTTTTGCAATAGGCGAATAAAATCTTTACGTCCATGAGTTAAATTTTGAGTATATTCTAAGGTTTCATTGGCTAAAGTATATTGTTTTAAAACACCTTTAAAATCAATATCCGCCGTCAATAACTTATATAACTGCTCTGATTCTTCCAAAAACTCAATTTTCCCCCTAATTAAAAGATAAAGATATTCCAGAAAAGCATTTAACTCATCTTTGCTTAAAGGAACTTCATCTGTAATATCAAAATCCGAGGGAAGAGGTTTTTTATTAGGTGGATTTAACAACCATTTACGATGAGTTTCCATCTTTTTGATTTGAGCAAAAGCATAACCAGAATAAGTATGTTTTACTTTTTTGCTTAAGAATAAATGGCGGTGATTAATTAAATGCTGTCCGATTTTTGTTAAAAAAGGATAATTCGTTAACCACAGCAATTCTAAAACATTGGGATTTGCACCAGCCAATAAATGGATGACTTTTCTTAATTCATAAATGACTGTATCTTCATTACCATCTATAAATGAAAATATCCCTGGTTCGTCCCAACCAGAATCTTTTTGTTCAATACTATCAAATCCTAAATAATAGCGTTTAGGAGCAATGAATACACCTCGATAATCATAATCTGATTCTGGACGGTTTAAACCATAACCATGACTACCAGCTAAACCTATAAAAATGCTTCTTTGTTCAACTTCTATTCTTTTCATATACCAGTTCGTCGTGAATAAATATAGCAGGCAACTAAGAGGATGTTTCCTTAATATCCTAATTTACTATAAATCCTGTATTATGAAAAATATGAACGTGAGGATGTAAAAAAATCTGAGCAGCCCTTATTATTAAGTTGTTCAGATTAGTTAAAAAATTTTCCGTCTGTGTCACAGTTAACTACAAATTCAAAAATCGCTTTTTCGGAAATCAGTGAGAAATAAAATTATCTTTTCAGATTTCCAAATAGAAAATATAGTACAGAAGAACTAAAATGTCAGGTAGATAGGTTCTTCGGTACTTAATATGTTGAACAATTAACTAAATCTTCAATAGC
Source organism: Nostocales cyanobacterium ELA583 (assembly GCA_037131225.1). Lineage (GTDB taxonomy): Bacteria > Cyanobacteriota > Cyanobacteriia > Cyanobacteriales > Nostocaceae > Dolichospermum. Next base: position 12,081 of record JBAXRM010000116.1, read on the forward strand.
GCTGGCTTGAGTTGGTAATGCGGCTGTTAAAACTTCACTCCCTGATTCCGTCACCAATATATCATCTTCAATGCGAATTCCCCGCACATCTGCAAATTCTGCTAACCGTTCCCAATTGACTAAATATTGATATTGATTACGAATTTTTGGATCATTTAAAATTGCCGGAATTTGATAAAATCCCGGTTCAATTGTCACTAACATTCCCGCACGTAAGGGACGATTTAACCGCAAATAACCCAAACCAAACCTACTACTTCTACTTCTTCCCTGATCATAACCGGCGATATCTCCCAAATCCTCCATATCATGAACATCCAAACCTAAAAGATGTCCAATTCCGTGAGGGAAAAATAAAGCATGAAGATCCATTTTTACCAAATCTTCTGGTTTACCTGGCAAAATTCCTAAATCTACCAAACCTTCAGCAATTATAGTTGCTGCTAATAGATGAATTTCTGCATATTCTACACCAGGGGCTATATTCTGAATACAAGCATCATGGGCAGCTAAAACAATATCATAAATATCTCTTTGAGTAGATGAAAACTTACCAGAAACAGGCCATGTGCGGGTAATATCAGCAGCCCAACCTATCTGGGTTTCTGCACCCACGTCAGCTAAAAGTAAATCTCCTGGTTGCAGAGAGTGGTAATAATGATTATTGTGTAAAACTTCGCCATGTACTGTCACAATACTGGTATAAGCAGTAGTCATATTCTGACCCATGATTACTGCTTCCATTGCGGCGCGGACTTGGGCTTCTAGTTTAGCTGAAGGTGTTGTAGCCATTCCTATCTTATGTGCTGTCACACTCACAGCCGCAGCTTTACGTAATTCTATCAATGCTGCTTCGTCGTGAGTAAGACGGAGAGAAACAATGGCTTTTGCTAGTTCTAAATCAATACCTGCTAGGGGATTTTTCGGTGAAATCGCTCTATTTAAAAGTTGTGTTTGCTGTGCCCAAGTATTTGCATCTTGTACTGGCAAAGTTGCCACATTTTCTAAGTAATTGGCTAATTCTGCCATTGTTTTGGCTGCATCTGCGCCTATTTTAGCGGCGATTTCCTCACGATTCGGGGTTTCTCCATGCCAGAGGGCGCTACTGGGGTGAGGATCATCTATAAAGAGTTGTAGCTTGCCACTTTCTAGGCGAATGGCGGCGTTTTCCAAAGCAATGCCCGCGAAATAGAGGAAATGGCTATTGGCGCGGTAGGGGAAGGTATTGGCGGGGAAGTTGCGGGGACTGCTACCACCAGACCAAAGAACAGCAGGAAAGTCAATGATTTTAGCTAGTTTTTGGCGACGGTGGAGGAGGGTTTTGTGCATAGAAGAATTAAATTTGGGTTTCGCGCAACCTCTCTTAGAGATCCCGCAGGGTAGGCACAAAGGAGCAAAGACGCAAAGAGTTAGATTAAGTTATGACTTCAAAAGAATGAACTTCTAAAATAGAACCAATCATTGCTGCTGTCATTAAATCTTCGCGGACTTTTCCGGTAATTTTGGTTTTTTGTCCTGATTTTAGTAAGTTTTTATCAGAGCTTTTTGGTATTTCGTAGGTAACACCATCTTCTGTGACAAAAGCCCAAGCGCCAAGGCCAATATTTCGACGTTCGATAGTACCAGTAACTGTAATATTCATGATAGTTACGTTTTATAAATTTATTTGCAGTTAAAAATAACCCAAGTAGATTATATTCAAAAATATCATAAAAAAAATAGTTGAAAAAATCAAGCTCTGAAACGGGCTTTTTTCGTCGTCTTATTGAGAATTTTCAGCAAATTATTGAGAATTTATGGTACTAGAACTTTTTTACTAAAATTATATCGAAAAATCTTATTGCTTCTGGCATCTTGTATTTGCAAATATTATCATAGCATCTGCGTTTAATTCTTCAAAAATTGTAGAGATAATTCATCAATTACCCCTACACAATAGGTTTTTACTCTTTTTTCAATGCTAAATGGACAAGTCCATAACACAGTCCAGCATTGCTAAACAGGAAGATTCTGGCTAGGTTACTATTTCCTAAACCCCAAACAGCAGGATCATAAATACCGCTAACGGTGAGGAATGCTGTCATTCCTAAAGTTGCACCAATAGCAAACCATTTCCAGGTGGGATGTCCTAAAAATAAGGCTATTAACGCTAGGGGAATTAAGACGCTGGCAAAAAGAGGATTTAGTGCGTCTGTTCCCTGTAAAGTGTTGCCTAGTTCGGGAATGGAACTACCTAAAACTCGGAAAGGCCATTGGGGAAGATCGTAGATATAAAATCCTTTGAGGAAGAATAAACCAGAACTACCGAAAATCAAACCGCCAGATAATGACCAACTCCAAGCAAAGGGGAAGTAAACCCGTAAGAACCAAGCTAGGAGATATGAACCTACTACCATGAATATCTTAGGCACTAATGCGATCGCACCGCCATCTATCCAAAAGCCAGGATTCAGATAACCCTGTTCTCGCAACCACCGGAAAAAGTCGGGAACACTAATTATGCCGTCGCTGGCTAATTTAACTGCGGCTTCTGCATTAAGTTGTCCAGCCCCATAATAGTTCAAACCGTCGTCTTGAATAATTCTGGCTGACTGTTGGAGAACTTGTAAAATTTCATCGGGTTCTTTGATTCCCAAGGCTTTGATTAATGCCGCTACACCCGCAACGTGGGGAGAAGCCATACTTGTGCCTTGGAGTCCGAGAAATACGCCTTCACCTTGTTCATTAATAGTTTCTTGGAGAATTGTCCCAGTTTCACTACCACCAGGGGCAGAAATATCTACACCTGCACCATAGTTAGAATAGGATGCTCTTTCACCGTCGGGACCAAAGGCGGAAACGCCGATAACATGATC
>JBAXRM010000117.1:0-14585 GCA_037131225.1 Nostocales cyanobacterium ELA583
CCCAAATATCGGGGTAGGCACGGGGGCGCTACCCCTACTATCAATCATCACCAACTGCCCCAAATATCGGGGTAGGCACGGGGGCGCTACCCCTACTATCAATCATCACCAACAGCGTACTCAATTAATAGAGATAGACGCTGACGCAGCGTTTCCATACCTAAACGCTGACTAGCAGAAATAAACACTGCTAAGGGAAACTCTTCTCTAGCTAAAGCCAGTGTTTCACTATCAGCTTGATCAATTTTATTAAAAGCAACTAACGCCGGTCCTGGTGTAATCGGCATTTGTGCGAGTATGTCTCGAACAGACCGAATATGACTTAACCAAGCAGGATGAGATAAATCTACTAAATGTAGTAAAGCATCCGCTTCTGTCACCTCTTCTAAAGTTGCTCGGAAGGCATCCATTAAAGATGCAGGTAACTCATGAATGAACCCTACAGTATCCGTCATTAGAGTTTCCTGGGGTGCGCCTGTCTCAGCGTGGGGAAGTGTTAAGCGGCGGGTTGTGGGGTCAAGAGTAGCAAACAGTTGGTCAGCCGTGTATACTTCTGCATTAGTCAGGGCGTTAAGTAAAGTAGATTTACCAGCATTGGTATAACCCACCAAAGCCACAGAAGGAACTTCTTGATGTTGTCGCCGTTGACGTAATCGGCAACGATGCGCTTGTAACTGATTAACTTCGTGTTGCAGTCGAGAAATCCGTTTTTGAATACCTCGGCGTTCTGTTTCTAGTTTGGTTTCACCAGGTCCCCTTGTCCCAATACCACCCCCTAATCTGGACATGGATTGACCTCTGCCAGTGAGTCGTGGCAGTAGATACCCTAATTGTGCTAGTTCCACCTGTAATTTACCTGCACCAGATTGAGCGCGTTGGGCAAAGATATCTAAAATTACTTCGGTGCGGTCAACGACTCTGACACCAATTTGCGCCTCTAAATTGCGGACTTGGGAAGGTGAAAGATCACGATCAAACACTACCAAGTTAGCACCTAAAGTTTGCGCTGTCAGGGCAACTTCTTGGACTTTACCTTCACCGATGACCGTTTGGGGATGAATGCGCGATCGCTTTTGTTGTAATATTTGTAATACAACACCGCCAGCCGTATCTACTAAGCGGGTCAATTCTACCATGATATCTTGGAATTGTTGCTGATTGGTGTTTTCCGTTAACACCCCAACAACCAGCACTCTATCATGATCATCATCTACTGCTTGAGCTATATATTCCCGACTAAATTCCTCTTCTAAACCTTCCACTAAGTCTAGAAAATCCTGATCAGCTAAAGCATCTAAACTCAGAGGTAGTGATACATGAGAATATATCCCGGACTCTGAAATACTCATACCAGAGGATTGAGTAGCAACTAACTGTCTATTACTGGCTACCAGATGCGCTAAATAAGCCTCTTTTACATATCCAGTTGAACCACCACCACGCTTAGTAAATCCTCCTCCAGTAATATTGAGAACTACCAAAGCATCCAATCTCTGTAAAGCCATCGCTGTCAATGCTGATTCATTCGGTGGTTCTGACTTGAGATTGGTGGATAAGCAACGAATACCGCTCAGACGTTCTGCACCATAACGTGGCAGTTCTAGAGGCGGAATTTGGGTTTGACGTGGATTACCTACACCAACCCGAATCACTTGTCCGCGACGATTGATGTAAGTGCAAACAGGTTGATTAATTTCCGTACTAATTGCTGCCAGACGTTGAGCAAACTCAGTTGTAGTAATGCAATCACCCGATATGCGTTGGTGGTACAGCCGCTGGAGTTGTTTTAGCTGGCTGGACTTTAAACCTTGAACATTTCCAAAGATAGTCTCTATAGGCGTTTATGACCAGTTACCTGGTTCCCCCTGAATCCTTACACTGTCTATTTTACAACACTAATTGGTCAGTTGTTAAGGAAGAGATTCTTTGATAGTTTTTATTTAAATGTAGGAAATTTTTAAACTCTCAAGCAATTATAGATTTATAATAAACGATTGTGAGTTTTTTCAAAAAAGATAAAGAGTAATGAACGCGCAAGAGATTATCCGCTCAATTGAAGCGGAACAGATGAAATCTAACTTACCCGATATCTATGTCGGTGACACAGTTAAGGTAGGAATCAAAATTCAGGAAGGCACCAAATTCCGTGTGCAACCTTACGAAGGTGTAGTTATAGCTAGACGCAATGGCGGCATCAACGAAACTATCACAGTCCGTAAAGTTTTCCAAGGCGTGGGTGTTGAACGAGTATTTTTACTTCATTCTCCCCTCGTTGAAAGCATTAAAGTATTACGTCGTGGTAAAGTTAGACGGGCTAAACTGTACTATCTACGCAATTTAGTCGGTAAGGCAACCCGGATTAAACAAAGATTTGACCGCCCTTTGTAATTCCCAATGGTGAATTAACAGATAAAACCCAGTCTGCAAGCGGCATCCGCCGCTAACTTGCCAAAAGAAAAAAAATAAGTTACAATCAGAGGCGAAATTGCGTTAGACTAAAAAGAGTTCAGCGCAATGACTGTAACGAGAAAAGCTTGTGCGCTCTTAGTTCAGTTGGTAGAACGCAGGTCTCCAAAACCTGATGTCGGGGGTTCAAGTCCTCCAGGGCGCGCTAAAAAAGAAAAATATTGCCCGAAGCAATAACGTCACTGCCAAAATAGCAGAAAACGTTAATTATTTCGGGTATAATTTTTTTAAAATATAGCTTGACCGTTGTTAGTTAATTGAGGCCGAAGCTGTAAACCTTGAAAATAAAATCACAAGGTTGGGCTATTTAAGAAACGGGGGTATAACGACTGTGGCCAAAAAAAATGAAGCAGAAATGCCAGAAACCGAAAATGGGTTTAACTTAAACAATTTTTTCCAAGGAACAAAGGAAGAACTTGAGAAAGTAATTTGGCCCAGTCGAAAACAGTTGGTGAGTGAATCAGCCGCTGTACTATTGATGGTTACACTCTCCGCCTCTTTGATATATTTAGTAGATGGATTGTTCGCTTGGGCAGCAAAACAGGTGTTCTGATGACTTCTGCAACAGACGAACCGCGCAACTCCGAGTTGCAGTTAGAGGAAACACTCGTAACAGCGCTGAAAGAAGCACGCTGGTATGCAGTGCAGGTAGCCTCTGGCTGTGAGAAACGGGTCAAGATAAATTTAGAGCAACGTATCCAAACTTTTGATGTGGCTGACAAAATCATCCAAGTGGAAATTCCCCACACTCCAACGGTGAAAATCCGTAAGGATGGTAAACGTCTGCCTTCAGAAGAAAAGGTTTTCCCTGGTTATGTGCTAGTACGAATGGTGATGAGTGATGATACATGGCAGGTGGTAAGAAACACCTCTCACGTAATTAACTTTGTGGGTGCAGAGCAAAAACGTGGTAGCGGCAGAGGCCGTGGACACGTTAAGCCAGTTCCCCTGAATCCTTCGGAAGTTGAACGGATATTCAAGCAAGCCACGGAACAAGAACCAGTAGTTAAAATTGATATGGCTACTGGTGATAAAATAGTTGTGCTTTCTGGTCCCTTTAAGGATTTTGAAGGCGAGGTGATCGAAGTTTCCCCAGAACGGAGTAAACTAAAAGCTCTACTCTCAATCTTCGGAAGAGATACACCAGTAGAATTGGAATTTAATCAGGTTAAAAAACAGAGCTAAATACAAATGGCGAAGAAAGTAGTAGCGGTCATTAAGTTGGCCCTGAATGCTGGGAAAGCCAACCCAGCACCGCCAGTTGGTCCCGCACTGGGTCAACATGGTGTTAATATCATGATGTTCTGCAAAGAGTACAATGCCAAAACAGCAGACCAAGCTGGAATGGTAATACCTGTAGAAATTTCTGTTTATGAAGATAGAAGTTTTACATTTGTCCTCAAAACTCCACCAGCATCAGTGTTGATTCGCAAGGCAGCGAAGATTGACAAAGGCTCAAATGAACCCAACAAAAAGAAAGTTGGTAGCATTAGCAGAACGCAATTACGCGAAATTGCTCAAACCAAGCTTCCTGACCTCAACGCTAATGATATTGATGCAGCCATGAATATCGTGGAAGGAACTGCTAAAAATATGGGCGTAACTGTTACAGATTAATTAAGTGATAAATTTTGAATTTGTGCTTTTGAGTGAATAACTAATAGCAAAATCCAAAATCTAAAATCCAAAATCTAAAATCATATCGGGGGAGAAGCACAGCTTCGAGATCACCCCAGGAGAAAAAAATGGCAAAAAAAGTATCACGTCGCTTACAGGCGTTGCTAGAAAAAGTAGAAGATCGGGATTATACGCCCTTAGAAGCATTAGCTCTGTTAAAAGAAACAGCAACTGCTAAATTTCCTGAAGCTGCTGAAGCTCATATCCGTTTAGGAATTGACCCTAAGTATACAGACCAACAGTTGCGGACAACGGTAGCACTACCTAAAGGCACAGGACAGATAATTCGGGTAGCAGTTATTGCCAGAGGTGAAAAAGTCACAGAAGCAACTAATGCTGGTGCTGATATAGCTGGTTCTGAAGAACTCATTGAAGATATTCAGAAAGGCATGATGGACTTTGATAAGCTGATTGCTACACCAGATGTGATGCCACAGGTAGCAAAGCTGGGTAAATTACTAGGACCACGGGGTTTGATGCCTTCACCTAAAGGTGGAACAGTGACATTTGATGTTGCTAGTGCGATCGCTGAATTCAAAGCTGGTAAATTAGAATATCGGGCTGATCGGACTGGGATTGTCCATGTTATGTTTGGTAAAGCTGCTTTTTCACCTGAAGATTTATTAATAAACCTGAAGGCATTACAAGAGTCAGTTGACCGTAACCGTCCTTCAGGTGCTAAAGGTCGTTATTGGCGGTCAGTGTATATTTCCTCGACAATGGGGCCATCAATTGCCATTGACATCAGCGCCCTACGGGATTTAAAACTGACTGACGCTGCGTAATTTTAGATTTTAGATTTTAGATTTTAGATTGATAGCTGCTAGATAGACAATTGAATTTTTTGTTTCATTATCAAGCTTTAATTTCAAATCCAAAATCCGAAATCCGAAATCCAAAATTTAATAAAGCCGGAGACAGCAGGTGCTAATAGCTTAATACCCTGCCGAGGTTGTAATTTTAACCGCCTGAAGTTTAATCAAAACAAGTTTGATAACTACGGCTTTAAAAATACTCCTTTGAAACCCTGGCTAAGATAGCTGGGGTTTATTGTTTTCGGTAAGTCAGCAAAAAAGTGACAGGAAATAGATTAAAGACTGACAACTAACAACTGACCACTGACAACTGACATTGGAGGTGAGATAAGTATGGGAAGAACGTTAGAAAACAAAAAAGAAATAGTTGCTGATCTTAAAGTTTCTTTGAGTGAATCAACTTTAGCTCTGGTAATTGATTATCAGGGGTTAACAGTTGCTGAAATCACAGATTTACGTCGGCAACTCCGTCCTAGTGGTGCTATCTGTAAGGTGACAAAAAACACCTTTATGGGCATTGCGATTAAGGATCAGGAACAATGGCAGCCAATGTCGGAATTACTTAACGGTTCTTCTGCATTTTTGCTAGTTAAAGAAGATTTATCTGCGATTAAAGCTTACCAAGCATTCCAAAAAGCCACCAAAAAAACAGAAATTCGTGGTGGGGTCATGGAAGGTCGTGTCCTGAGTGAAGCTGATGTTAAGGCTCTAGGAGACTTGCCATCTAAGGAACAACTCATGGCTCAAATTGCTGGTGCTATCAACGCTGTGGCTACCAAGCTGGCTGTTGGTATCAACGAAGTTCCCACTTCCTTGGCTCGCGCTTTGCAAGCTGTCGCTGAAAAAGAAAATAGCGATAGTTCTGAAAGTGCTGCTGAGTCAGCGGTAGTCAGTGAAGAGTAATCACTGACAAGTAACAACTAACCCTCACGGGTTCTTTTAACCCAAACAAATCAAAAATTCTTTAGGAGTTATATCCATGTCTGCTGCAACCGAAACAATTTTAGAACAATTGAAATCTCTGAGTTTATTAGAAGCTTCTGAATTAGTTAAGCAAATCGAAGAAGCCTTTGGTGTTAGTGCTGCTGCTACTGGTGGTGGTATGATGATGATGGCTGCTCCTAGTGCTGCTGCGGAAGTAGTCGAAGAAAAGACCGAATTTGATGCAATTTTGGATTCTGTACCAGCCGATAAGAAGATTGCTGTCCTCAAAATCGTTCGTGAAATCACTGGTTTAGGTTTGAAAGAAGCTAAGGACTTGGTAGAAGCTGCTCCTAAAGCAGTTAAGGAAGCTGTAACCAAGGAAGCTGCTGAAGACATCAAGAAACGGATTGAAGAAGCTGGTGGTAAGGTAACAGTTAAGTAATTAATTGTGATCAGGTAATTGGTAATTGGTCATGTCTCGTTCTCATACTCTGTATGGGAATGAATACTACAAGGCTCTGCCTTTAATAATATGATTAGGCAGAGCCTCTATCACGGCATTCCTAGTCTCTGAGTGGGAACGAGATATTTCTTACCCATTATCTATTACCTCATTATTATCACTTCAAGACTGGCAATAAATATTGAGTAAGTGTAAAAGCATCAACTCCTAATTCTGTTCTGGCTTGTGCTGCTAAAATTCCTGCTTGGGAATGCCACCAAGCCGCGGTTGCTGCTATATCTTCTATACCAATTTCTTTATTAATAATTTGTGCTAATAGTCCACCTAATAAACCAGTTAAGACATCACCACTGCCTCCACGAGCTAAGGCTGGGGTGCTTTCTGAATTTATCCAAACGCCACCTTGAGGATTAGAAATAGTGGTTCTTGCGCCTTTTAATAGGACTACAGCCCTACTTTCCTCGGCTGCTGTTTGTACTGCTTTAATTCTATTTTTAGTGTGGGAAATATTCGGAAATAACCGTTGAAATTCTCCTGTATGGGGTGTGAGTATGGTGGCTGCTTGGCGCTGTTGTAAGGTAGGAATTGTTCCTAATTGTGCCAATATATTTAAAGCGTCAGCGTCAAAAATTAAAGGACATTCACATTTAATTATTTGGGGAATAATAGCAAGATTATCTTGAGTTAAACCTGGTCCGCAAGCAATTGTGGTAAATGAATTTAAGTCTATAAGGTGCGTTACGCTGTCGCTAACACACCCTACTATTGGTAAGTTTGCAATTGTTCCGGTTTCGGTTTCTGGACAACCTATAATTAATGCTTCTGGTAAATGGGAAACTAACAACATTTTCAGTGATTCTGGGACAGCAATTGATAGCATTCCCACACCAGAAGCCCGCGCACCTAAACCTGTTAAAATTGCTCCACCGGCATAACGTTGAGAACCACAAATTAATAGTAAATGTCCTTGTTTATATTTGTGAGTAGTTAGGGGACGGGGTAAGGGTAAGGTAGATAATGCTGAAGTTTTTGTAATGCGTTTAATTTTGGGAATATTACCTAAAACAGCATGAATATCTGAAGAGGGAATATCAAAATCAATTAATTCTGCTTTACCAATATAAGGTAATGCTTGTTCTTGTAATAAACCTTGTTTCCATAAACCCAAGCAAAATGTATAATTTGCCTGAATAGCTGTTCCTAAAACTTCTCCTGTATCTGTGTGTAACCCTGAAGGTATATCAATACTAATAATGGGCTGATTTTTGCTATTAAAATAATTAATTGCAGTAGCTATAGAATCAGTAATTTCTCTTTCTAAACCAAAGCCAAATAAACCATCAATTAGAAAGTCATAATTTGGTAATTGAGAAATTTCTTGATAATAGGGAATCCCTAAACTTTGTGCATATTGGAAATGTTGGGAAGTTAATTCTTTTAATTTAGTAAAAGGTTGATAAATCCAAACATGATAACCACGAAAATGTAATTCACGCGCAACGACTAAAGCATCTCCTCCATTATGACCTGGACCTGCTAAAATTCCTACAGATTGTTCTGGGGAAATAATAGCTTGTAACCGTTGGGAAATTAATCCTCCTACTTTTTCCATTAAAGCAGCTACGGGCATTCCTGAAGTAAATATCCGGGCTTCAATATCCCGCATTTGTGCTGCGGTGACAATAAATTTTTCTTTAGTCATTTGTCAGTTGTCAGTTGAAAGACATATTTTCACCAATTACCTATTACCTTATTTTCCATAATAAACTCTGGCATTATTGTAACCTGAATTTCGTAAATAACTATTCCATTGTTCTGCTTCTAAGCGATCGCTAAATGGTCCTACAGCTATGTGATCTCCTAGTGGTTGAGTTCTCCTAAATACATTAATATTGATGCTAACTTTCTGGCGAATTTCTGTACCTAAGGAACTCAAATTATTAGCATTACTAGGAATAACTACATAATAGGAATTTCTTTTTTCCTGTTGATAGTTATTTGTATTATAGTTTTGATAATTGTAAACAGGACTATAAGCAATCACTTGTTGAGTAGAATTATAAGATGCTGTCTCTACATTTCTAGAATTAACAATGCGAGCGCCAGTAATACCATGAAATTTCAATTCTTGAACCCGTTTTTGAGCATTGGACTGGCCATTAAAAACACCAGATTGGATCACTTTACGTCCATTGTAATCGCGGATATAGGCATTACGTTCAACTTGCCGAACGCGCTGTAAAAGTTTTGAATTACTGCTATCAACATAAACAAAATATCTGTCAAAGTTTTGATTATATTGACTATTATTAGGTATTTGAGCCTGAACTGGACTATATTCACAAACGAACATCCAACTGCCACTTATTAGTAAGGAAAGTATGGGTAAAGACGCAAAATAGCTGATTTTTAAAGTAGGCATATTTGTTACCAGTTTTTGTAAAAGTTTTTGGTTTAATTCCAATGGAATGGCATAATAGAAAAGAACATTGAAGCCAGAAGATTATTAATAAATCTCCCAATTTTTAGTAACCTATGGTGCCGTCAGGCATCACAGCGTCATATAAATTTGCACCTGCCAGATTTGTTGTACTAATTTCTGCTCTGAGCAGATTTGCCTGGGTTAAATTAGCATTAGTAAGGTTTGTCATAGCCAGAATTGCATCTACTAAGTCTACTTCAGTTAGATCAGCATCACGCAGATTGGCTCGAGTCAAATTAACTTTACTCAATCTAGCAAAACTGAGGTTAGCTCGATTCATCTTGGCTTTAATCAGTATAGCGTGTGGCATAATTGCACCATGCAAGTTAGCATCTATTAATTCAGCTTCCGTCAAATTTGATTGTCCCAGTCTAGCATTGATCAGATTCGCACCATTCAAATTAGCACCCTCTAGATTAGCCTCAGTTAAAGTAGCATTTTGCAAAATTGCTCCACTCAGATTAGCACCACTCAGATCCACACCACGTAGCATAGCCTCACTTAAGTTAGCACCACGTAGATTTGCATTAGCTAAGTTTGCACCCGTTAAATCAGTACCGCGCAAGTCAGCTTTATGCAAATTAGCACTCTTGAGAGTAGCAGAATAAACTCTTTTTTCTTCTCGCAGGTTAGCACCTCGGAGGCAAGCGCCTGTTAGATTAGCACTACTCAAATCACTACCACGGAGATCAGCGCCCATTAAGTTAGCATCCAGCAAATGTGCCAAAGTTAAATTAGTATTACGCAAATCAGCACCCTGTAAAGTTGCACCATGTAAATCAGCATCATGCAAGTTGGCATTTTGCAATCTCGCTTGAGTGAGGTTTGCACCACGGAGATTTGCATAAGTTAGATTGGCATTGTTGAGAATAGCCTGATTTAGATAAGTAAAAGTTAGGATAGCATGAGACAAATTTACCTGTTCTAAACCTATACCAATTAAATCTGCATCAAATAAATTTACCCCATTTAATTTAGCGTTGATAAATCTTGTTTCTCCACTTGCATATCGTTTTAGAAGTTCTTGAGCATCCATATTTTTCCTTTCAATTATTGTTACAAATTTTTGTAAAATTTAAAATAGTTAAAAACTATCTTCATTCTTTTTTTTTTACATATATCTTAAGTAGGTGGTTCTGTAATTTGACAGGTATTATTGCCATCATCATCATCATCATATAAATCATCAATTTCATTTTCTGTAAATTGATAATTTGTATTAACTGGTTGTCTAGTTACTTGTGATAAATAATTGTTAGTTGTTAGTGTATATGAATTAACACTGACTGGTGTTTCACTATACAGAAATCGCATAACTCGGATGATTGCATCTGCTGCTGGAGCATTTTTGTCTGGGTTATCTAAAGATATTACAGCATTATTGATTTTAGATTCCAGTTCTAGGATAGTTGAACAAGAATTAAATAATAGCTTTAATAAACTATCCAGGTCTTCTGATCTGAGTTTTAACCAGTCTTCTTCATTGAATGTAAATTTCCTATAAAGGGCAGAAAATAAAATTATTTTAACTCTCAATGGATTAGTAAATCTCATCAGATTTTGTCGTAAATCAAATTGATTATATTGAGATTTTTTGGAACTGCTTGGAGTTTTAGTTGGGGGATTTGATAATTTTGGTTCGGGACTATAAAATACAGGGATATTTTGATTAGGTGGATTTATTAATAATCCTGTTTGTTCTTCTTGATTGGGTGGATTTATTAATAATCCTGTTTGTTCTTCTTGATTGGGTGGATATAATTTTTGTATTTCTTGGATAATGATACTAGCAATTATAGAGTATTGTTTTGGTTTGCTAAGACTTTTAACAGCAATAGATAAACTTGAAGTTAAGTTCTCTATTGTGGGATTTAAACTAGATAATTCTTGAATTAATTCTTGTAATTTAAATCTATCTAGCGTATCTTGATCATTTTCCCACTCACTCTTACAAGCAAAGAATATTAATTTTTTAATCCGTTGTGAGTTTTCATGCTGTTCTAAATATTTCGCTATTTCATCAAAACTAGATAGAGTCATTATCAATATATCTCCGGTACAAGTATCTACAGCAAATTGTCATCAAACCCGGAACAAGAACCCCACCCCCAACCCCCTCCCCGCAAGCGATGAGGGGGCTAAGATGTACCTTATATGATTGGAAATCGCTGTAATAGTAGGAATAGTAATAAATTATAGCTGGACTAGTACACTTTTGGGTAGTACAAGTTTTATATAAGGTTATAAAAAAATGTAAAGCACTAGCAAATGAGTAAAACTGAATCCAATGAGAATATAGTAATTCAATGTATCTAAGTATTTTACATTTGCTTTAACTCCATTTGTGATTTAATATTTTTGTTGAGGCGTACTTTCTTTATAACAATGACTATTAATTTGGACAAAAATTCTCATTCTGATAATAAGCTTATTAATGCCTCTACTCTAGCAATATCTAGAATATTAACTTGTTTTTATGCTAATAAACTATCAAAAATACAAAGCATTTGATCGGTATCATCAGTCCAGTCTCCTGGTTGCCATCTCCAGTCATCAACTTGTTCAAATTGGTTAGTAATTTTAGAAAAATATCTGATTTGTGAATAATCTGTTAATCCATCAGGATATGTAAATTTTACCTCAGAACGAGATAAAAATTCTGTACCAAAACCCAGAGCGTCCCCAATAGCTTGACCAAATATAACTCCACGAATTTTATCAGCAACTATATCATTCATATTGATTATTAATTAGGCTCTAAGTAGGTGAACACAATAAAACTAAACTGTGTAAAGAAATGTAAAATCGCCCAAACCCTCTTCACTCTTGCCTCTTGCCTTTTGCCTTTTGCCTTGCCATAACGACAATTTTCAACACTCACCTACTTACCACTACCGATAAAATACAAAAGTGCCATTCGTACTGCTACACCGCTAGTTACCTGAGATTGAATTAAACTGAATTCAGGATCATCCATTAAATCAGAACTAATTTCTACGCCCCGATTTACTGGGCCTGGATGCAATACTTTGACGTTAGGGTGACAAAGTTTTAACTTAGCGCGAGTAATACCAAATAGTTGATGATATTCTCTTAAACTAGGTAATAAATTGGCATTCATACGTTCTTTTTGTAAACGTAATGTCATAACAAAATCGGCATTTTCTAAAGCTGGTTCTAGTTGCCAATGAGTAAATAATTGTTGAGATTTTAAGTTTTTTGGGTCTGTTACACCTAAATATTCAGCGAAAAATTTAGGTAATAATGTGGGAGGTGCGGCTAGATGGACTTCTGCACCACTGGCGATTAAACTCCAAATATTAGAACGAGCTACTCGAGAATGTAAAATATCGCCGGCAATAGCAATTTTCTTACCTTGCAATAATTCAATTCTGGGCTGTGAGGGGTCAATTAAACTACAAATTGTGAATAAATCCAGTAAGCCTTGAGATGGATGTTCATGTTGTCCATCTCCTGCATTTAGAACACTAACTTTTACACCTAAATTATCCATTTCTTGAGCGATCGCTTGTGGTACTCCTGCATCCTTATGGCGGATCACCATAATATCAGTTCCCATAGCCAAATAGGTTTTTGCTGTGTCAAGAATTGTTTCTCCCTTGGTCATAGAAGAAGTCGCAGCAGCAAAGTTTAAAGTATCTGCACTTAGTCTTTTTGCCGCAATCTCAAAACTGCTACGAGTTCGGGTTGAAGGTTCAAAAAATAAATTTGCTACCACCTGTCCCTGTAAGGTTGGGACTTTCTTTGTGCGTCGTGATAGTACCTCTTGAAATGAAGCCGCAGTTTGTAAAACGGCGTTATATTCATTGCTGGTAAAATCTGATAATGAAAGAATGTGATGACGATTCCAGGTAGTTGTCGGCATAGATAGCTTACTCTCACAATAGAAATAGTATTAATGGGCAAAAAGTTTTAGCACCAAGAAATTTCGCTGGTGCTAAGTTAAATTAAATACTATGGTTTTAGCACATTAGCAGCAAACTGTCCTGTCACATTACCAGCAGCAGCATATTGGCAAACTACATAGAAGGCATTATATATAAATATAATACCAGTGTATTGGTTATCAGTACCAAAAACAATTAGGCTGGGTAATTGCCAGTCTAAAAATTTATCAGGTTTAAGTCTCAGTATTTCAAGGTTGTAAATGAAATACCTTCAAAGCAAAAGAAATCATACTAAGAAAAGTTAAAAAGCCGATGGTATCTAACAGTGTTGTGACTAATGGACCACTCATTAAAGCTGGATCTAGTTTGAGACGCTTTAAACCCATTGGTAACAAAGTTCCCAGAGTAACAGCTACCATTGTATTAGTTGCCATAACTGCCCCGGCTATTAAAGCTACCCACCTTTCTTGAGGTTTAGCCCAAATTAAGGAAAGGGCAACCATTGTCATCCCTAAAGCTAGTGCTGTTCCTAAACCTGCTAAAAGTTCTTTGCGGAGGATTTTGACCGTGTCTTCCGGTGTGACTTCTCCTACACCTAAACCGCGAATAGTTACGGTTAAAGCTTGAATACCAACAGTACCTCCGGTGTTAGAAAATATAGGCATAATTACGGCGAGAACTGGTACAGCAGCAATGACTTGTTGAAAAGGAGCGATCGCACTGGCAGCACCAATATACAATGCCATAATCCCCAATAACCAAGGCAAGCGTTTACGAATTGTTACGTGTGCGGGAGATAAGGCTTCTTCGTCACCACTGACCCCTGCCAATTTTTGGATATCTTCTGTGGCTTCTTCTTCTAAAATATCTACTACATCATCAATGGTAATAATACCGACTAATCTATCTTCTCTGTCAACCACAGGCATGGCTATTAAGTCGTAACGCTGCATAATCCGGGCGACTTCTTCCTGGGGTGTTTCCGTTTTGACTTTAACGACATGAGGACTGGCAATATCTTTAATTAAGACATCAGGAAAGGTAAATAATAACTGCCGCAAGGAAACAACACTAACTAAAGTGCGATTATCATCAGTGACATAGGCATAGTAAATTGTTTCCTTATCTTCATCTTGCAAGCGGATTTTACTGAGGGCTTCACCAACAGTCAAGCCTCGCCGCAAGCGCACATATTCAGTCGTCATTACCCGGCCAGCAGTTCCTTCTGGATAGCCGAGAATTGTTGCTGTGGCTTGTCTCTGTTCAGGACTGAGTTGTTGTAATAGGCGTTTGACTACTCCGGCTGGTAGTTCATCAAATAATTCTGCCCGTTCATCGGGACTCATTTCTTCAACGAGGTCAACTACCTGGGAGTCATGGAGGGAATTTATGAGGTCTTCCTGTACTTCTGTGGGTAAATATTCAAATACATCTATGGCCTGATCTTTATTGAGTAATCGGAAAGCGATCGCTCTTTGTTTTTCAGGCAATTGTGTAATATATTCGCCTACGTCTACGGGTTGCAGACAGTTCAAATCACATTTAAGCTGATTTAAGTCAGCAATGTCTAAGGAATTGCGAATTTCCTGTGTAAGCATAATAGAAATCTCCTAAAGTCTCCCCCGCGCTGGGAAACTGTCTCGCCAGCTTAGAGGAGGATACTACTGCCATCTGTTGGACTTTTGTCCATAACCTCTTGTAAAATTGAATATCAACATTAAAAGCATTGCTAACTGATTAGTTTAGCCCGGAATTCAGTTTTTTGATAGATGCCATCTCACATTTTTGTTACTGTCACGAAGTTTTCGCCACCTTTAAATTCACGTCTTGAAACCCTTGCTAGAGGGGAG
>JBAXRM010000118.1:0-14570 GCA_037131225.1 Nostocales cyanobacterium ELA583
CCTTCCAGGAACTGTCAAGGGGTTGGGGAAATATTTTTTTCGGTAGGGGGAATTTTTTGAAGGTGCAAAGCTCAAAAGGCTTGAAGCAAAGGTATTTTACCTGGTTATTTTCTTTCGAGTAATTAAACTTTGGGTAATTAAACTGTATTTTTTTGTGATCCGCAAAGAGGATCTGTTGTCGTTGATGACAAGATTCCCGACTTATTAGAAAAGTCGGGAGATATGAGAGATTTACCTATTTCTCTGTCACCTTCTTTCTAGGAAACCAATCATCTAAAATTGCGTAGAATACCGGAACGACAAACAAACTGAGAATAGTCGAACTGACTAAACCACCACCAATAGATACAGCCATAGGCGATCGCAATTCTGAACCCGCACCTAAACCCAAAGCAATGGGAACCATCCCCAAAATTGTTGCTGCTGTAGTCATCATAATTGGCCGCAGACGGACAGGACCAGCTTTAAGAATTGCCTCAGTTCGTTCTAGTCCAGAATCCCGCAATTGGTTAATGTAATCTACGATTAAAATGGCATTTTTGTTAGTAATCCCCAGCAAAAACACAAAACCAATCAGAGATATCATCCCAAAATCACTTTTCGTAAATAGCAGTGCCAGCAACGCCCCAACAACTGCTAAAGGTAAAGAAAGACCAATAACTATAGGGTCTACCCAACTTTTAAACAACCAAATCAGCACCACAATGATACAAAGTGCCGATAATCCCAAAGTTGTGCCGAAACTACCAAAAACTTCATTCTGACGGGCAGAATCTCCCCCTAAATTCAAAGAAATACCTGCGGGTATAACAGCTTTAGCTTCAAATACCACCCGATCAGTCGCATCACCTAAAGTTAAATTTTGACCGAGGTTAGCGCCGATGTAAACTACTCGCTGATTATTTAAACGTTCTATTTGCAAAATTGTGTCTTGTTGATAAGATGCACCTGTAATAGTCACATCAGCAAAACCAGATATTTTATCAATTCGGGCTTTTACAGATTTAGCTGCTGTAACTAAAGCTTTGATATCATTACCCTGTAAAGCGATTTGCAAAGGTTTTTGTCCACCTGTGTCTACAAATTGAATATCTTCTACACTTGTATTTACGCCCGTTAATTTTGGCAAAGCAGCCCGGAGTTGGTCTTGTACTTCTGCCGTTTGCACTTCTCGCTCTGCTTTGAGCTTAACGTACAGCATCCCTTTGTTTGGCTCACCTTCACGAGAACCCACAGTAGTAAACACCGTTGCCACTGCAGGGGACTTCCTCACTACTTCTTCCAGTTTCTTAGCAACATCCAAAGAATCGTTTAAAGGATTAGGAATGGGAATAGAAGATGATGAAGCAGCTAAAGCCGCAGCAGACAAAGACGAATTTCCTAATTTATCTTGTTGTCCCTCTTGTCCTTCCCGTCCTCCTGGTTGTCCTTGTCCTCCTGGCACCCCTTGTGCAAGATCCGCAGGAAGACTAGGTAAAGGAGCAGTATAGACAATATTAAATTCTCCTCGGTCAAGTTTGGGAATAAACCCTTTGGGAATCAGGGGAATCAGGGCAATACCAGCAATTAAACTACCTACAGCTAACCCGACAACTATCAGACGGTGCTGCAAAGACCAGGCTAATAAGTCACGGTAAGCTTGGTCAAATTTTACCCAAATCATGCTGGTGCGTTGGGGAGAACTAGATAATTTAGGTTTCAGCCAGTAAATAGCCAAGACTGGTGATAAAGTCCGTGCCACTAATAAAGATGTCAACATGGCAGCGGAAACGGTAATCCCAAAGGGTTTAAAAAACTGACCAATGACTCCACCCATTAACCCTATAGGCAGAAATACTGCTACTGCGGTGAAGGTGGCAGCAGTGACAGTTAAACCGATTTCATTGGTGGCTATTAAAGCGGCTTCGCGGGGGGTTTTCCCTTCTTCAATATGCCGCATGATGTTTTCAACATCTACTATGGCATCATCAACAATTGAGCCAATAACCAAAGCTAAAGCTAACAGGGTGATAGTTTCTAAGTTAAAGCCATATATCGCCATCACGATAAATGTCCCTAACAAAGATATGGGAATGGCTAAGGCAGAAATCAGCGTAGCTTGCCAATTCCATAAAAAGGGAAAGATGACAACTACCGAGAGAATGATTGCTTCTATCAGTGCATCTATGGTGGAATGGGTGGCATTACGAATATATTCGGCTTGAGTCGCAGCTAAGGTGAGGGTGACATCTTTTAAGCTAGTCCTTAGCTGTTGGACTTCTTTTTCTACCCGGTTGACTATTTCTAAGGTATTAGCATCACCTTTTTTAATTACCTGAAAGGCTAAAGCGTCTTTACCATTAAACCTGATTAATGTCCCTGCTGGGGGTAATAAAGCATTTTCCCTTTTTTCTTCTTTCTTCTTTCTATCTTCCTCCTGACTCCTGACTCCTGACTCCTGACTCCTTGTTTGGGGTAGTGCATTGTTCCCATCTCCTAATAGAGAGACTTTTAGCACTCCTGGTATTTTAGCTATGACAGGAATAATTTTATCTTTTGCTAGTTGCCGTAAATTATCAATCTTCCCAGAAGAACTTTCAATCGCATAGCTAACAGCCGCAGATTCGTTTAGATTCAAGGGGATGATTTTTTTATTGGCATTCTTGGGTAAATTTAGCTGATTGACGAGTTGAGAAATTTTGTTAGTGGCTGTTTCTAAATTTGTACCAACAACAAAAGAGGAAACTACAGCAGTTTGACCAGGATAAGTTGATGAACGAATACCTTCAAGCCCTGCTAGTGATTTGAGACTTTCCTCTATGGGTTTAGTGAGTTTTTCTTCCGTATCTAAGGCAGATGTTAACGGTGCTTGGACATTTACCACCACTACCGGAAAGGTAATATCTGGAAATAAAGCATATTTGAGGGAACTGAATGCGAGGACACCAGCTACCGCTATCCCTATCCAAAAACACACCGTCAACCAAGAATACTTAATCGCTAATTTGGAAATATTAAAGCTTTCTCGTGCAGATTCACAAGTTTTGGTCTGTTCCATTTGATAAAATCATCTTAGTCATTGGTCATTAGTCATCGGTGTTTTTATAACTGACAACTGACAGGTTAGTATAGAACTTCTCGAAGGAAAATGGTTATAGCTAATTTAGTTAGGGTGTTCTCAGCAACACGATAATCTGTATATAGTTATCTAATTTACTATTCTCATGTCAACTTTGATCTTAGCCCCCCGGGGAGCAGAATATCAAGCCGTCTGTCGCGGATTAGGTCGCGTCACTAGTTCTCCACCCCACGTATTAGCCATCCCAATGGGAATTGAACCAGTGCGGCAATATTTACAACAATTAACCGATTACCAAGAGAACCGCATTTTAATGATGGGTTTATGTGGTAGCTTGAACAAAAATTATCAGGTTGGAGATATTGTTTTATATCAAAATTGCTTTTATCAGGGAAATCTGCAAGAATGTGATAATTCATTTACCGCAGATATACATAATCAACTTGGGGATCATGTATCTTTAGTCAAAGGCTTAACAAGCGATGCCTGCGGCGGGCGTAGCCAACGCATTATATGTACAACTACAGAAAAATACCAATTACATCAAAAATCCGCTGCTGATGTTGTGGATATGGAAGGATACGCGTTTCTAGAATTTTTCCAACAATTGCCAAAGTTACAAGTAGCTATACTGCGAGTAGTTAGCGATGATGCTCATCATGACATCCCAAATATCACATCAGCCATTAGTGCAGACGGTTTATTGCAACCTTTACCTTTAGCTTGGGCATTAATCCGTCAACCTTTAGCAGCCACTCGATTAATTACTGGTTCATTGAAAGGACTCAAAGCTTTAACAGCAGTCACACAATTATTATTTACCGCTTAACCTCAAAATCTACAAAAATATCCCCAACTTCTCCGAGAAATTGGGGATATTAACTGTCTTTTAAGCTTGAGTGATGCTGAATTTAACAATTATATCATTGAAATCTTTGTCACCACCGCCAGGTAGATCCTCAAAACCAAACGTATTATTACCTAAGACTCGCACATGATCAAATTTATCTGTGTTAGCGCTCATGAAGGTAAAGTAAACTGCTGGATCATTATTAGAATTATTATCAAGGAGGGCATCAGGTGTACCATTAACGATAACGAATGGTACATAAATAGCACCACCAGTAACAGTATTATTGAAATTTGCGGTTTCCAGGTTGTTCACAGTTAAACCAATACCAGAAAGACGGCTATTAATAGCTGCTTGAGTATAACCATCCTGTCCTGGCAGGATATCAGCCTTACCATCACCATTGGTATCAATACCGCCATTCTCATCAGTCACGCGGTAGAAGCCAACAGAATTGTTGTAACTTGCTTCTCGGTCAACTACAAAATTAACGGTTACTGGACCAGTAATACCCCGTAAATCCAGCGATTTCTCTTGAATTGAGTCCTGCCCTGCACCCGAAGCACCACCGTTAGTGGAAAGTTGATCAACACCAGGTTCACCGGCAGAATTTCCAGTTCCAGAATTTCCAGTTCCAAACACTATATAGGCTTCACCTGCTCCAGAATTAATGTTGGGGGCGCTAATAATCAAATCCTGAACACCGTCACCATTGACATCTCCAGCGCCACTGACTGCGTGACCTAAGTTACTATTTTCAGCACCGTCAATTATAAAGCCTTTTTCACCGTCGTAGTTGGGTGTGTCGAAACTTGAGAGTTCAAAGGTAGGATCAAAGTCTGTCGTGCTACCATAAATGACATAGCCTTGTCCAGAATTATTAGTAGCATTTTTGGCTCCAACAATGATGTCATCAATACCATCACTGTTAAAATCTCCTAAAGCACTGACAGATGAGCCAGTATTGTCAAAGGGAGAAATGCCGTTGATGGTAAAGCCATTTTTGCCATTTAGCTCGGAGAGGTTTAAGGTTGAATCGAAACCGCCTTTTTCCCCAAATACTAAATAGGCTCTGCCCGCAGATTCTTTGTCATTGGGATTTCCGTCTTTTGCCCCAATGATGATGTCGTCAATGCCATCACCATTAATATCTCCAGCATTACTAACAGAGAAGCCTGATTTATCACCACTTTGTCCATTGATGGTAAAACCATCGTTGCTACTGAGGTAAGAGACGTTGATGATATTAGTATTAACGCTATTTTTGGGGTCACTCTTGCGCCCATAAATAACAAAACTGCTTCCAGAATTGTCATTAGCATAGGGCGCACCAACAATGATATCATCAATACTATCACCGTTGATATCTCCAGCATCGCTCAGGGAATAGCCAAGGTTATCATCCTCATTGCTGATGATTTTTAAACCATCATTAACCCCAAGATTGGAGAGTTCTAAGGTTGAAGTAGAACCAAAACCATCTTTTTTTCCAAAGATGATATAGGCTTCTCCTTTATTACCTGATCCGTCATCATTAGGACTGGTTGCACCGATTAATATGTCCTTAATGCCATCACCATTAAAATCGCCAGCGCTACTAACAGCCCAACCTGCATGATCACCAGACTGACCACCTGCAATAGTAAAACCCTCAGTGGTATTCAGGTTAGAGAGTTCGAGGGGCTTGCTAAAATAGTCGGACTCTTTACTGCCAAATATGACATAAGCAGCGCCGGAATTATCCCCATTGATATCAGATAAGGGTGCGCCAATAGCTAGGTCATCAATACCATCACCGTTAATATCCCCAATATTGCTAACGGAATGGCCTGATTCATTACCTTCTCCAACCCCATTAATCACAAACTCTGGAGTGACATAGAGGGTGGAGGGGTCTATGGTTGGTTGAAAGTTATTTTTGCCAAAGACAATATAAGTTTTCCCGGAGTTACTTTGATCATTAGGATCACTCAAAGGTGAGCCGATGACTAGATCCCCAATTCCATCACCGTTAATATCACCAGCGCTGCTAACTGAATAGCCTAAGTTATCATCATTTACACCGCCAACGACAAAGTAGGTAGTTGCCGGATCTATAGTGTTAGTATCACCGGCTAAAGGATCTATAAGTGTTAATTGATCGGTGTTATTTTCGCCAGTATTTTGAACTGATTCGCCTAAGTTATTAGCACTGATTAAAGGATCTTCTAGAAATGTAGGATCTACTAATGGATTGATGTTATCTTCGGGTGTAGCGGAGTTAATATTTGGTTCCATGATGGTGTAGTGTTATTGTTTTTTTGAATGTTTAATAAATTTCGCTGACAGCAAAGCCGGTGTAATAGGTCATTCGCCGTTGGTTACACAAACATTTGCTATAAATCTGCGTTAAGAAGTAGCTCTAGGCTGTAGTTGAGTAGCTAGAGTTGTTGTTGATAATGTTATGGATAGAATTTCACGCCTTTGGGGTAAATATGCGTGGTTGCCCCTATGCTTGAGTAGCTAGTACCGCAACACAGAATTCCCTAAGGGGTTGACTATATCCATATTCGTGTACCAAAGTTTTGACCTCATATAATCAAATCCAGTTCTATTTGAGACTTGGGGTTATTGCCAATGACACCCAAATGAAGGAAGATGCTGAAGTTTATGCCTGATTTGATTTAAGAGTGGTTAGCTTTTTAGTAAAGAGAAAGTTTACTTTGATTGCCCGGAAACACTATAGCTCATATATTGTGCTAGTAGTTGTGAAGTTTCTGTGAATTTGGGGTAAATAACACGCAAATCTCGCAGTTTAGCGTTTATCGTTGGCTGTGGGCAAGGGAATAAGACTTAGTCTGCGGTTATGATACTTGGTCTAATTGGAAAAGAATTCTCTTCCCGGTTGTCAATTCCCGCTTCCCATTACTTCATCCCCCATTAGCAATGTCCAATCCGGACTTCTTTTAAATATTTTGACTACTTTTGATGTACTGTCTTTGCCAGTGATCCTAATGTGTGGGTAATGAGGGGATTGGTGTTTAATGGGTGAGAAGGGCATTTTGGGAGAAAATATCTGCTACTTGTTGTCAACGGGATAAACTCTGGCTTGATTTAGGAGAGAGAAAAGACAAGAGGGAAAGAAATTTTGCTCTGGTTTCCTATTTGGCGTATACTCTGCCTTTCCATGCACCTCCCCGCCCTTGCCAATGTTGTAATGCTGAGTCTATTGTCATTAAAGTATATAAAAAAGCAATGATGGGTAAGCTAAAAGCAAAAGCTAGAGAACATTTATAAAAGCGAGTAATTGGCAAATAAGCGAAAGTCATGAGTAGATATGCGATGAAAGAGGCTAGGGTAATAATCCAATTACCTAATACCAGACCGAAAATAATTCCTATGGGTGGTAATAAATAAACTAATATCATGCCTAGCAAGCTGCCTATCAGCAGGAAAGGGGAATAATTTAGTTGGGTATAGGCGCTGCGGGCTACCATATCCCAAATTGTTTTTAGGGAATCGTAGGGACGTAAGCTAATTGTGGAGGTGCTTAGTCCTAACCAGATTTTTCCCTGACTGGATTTGACGGCTTTGGCTAGGGAACAGTCATCAATTAAGGCTTGACGAATAATTTGTAGTCCTCCAATTCTATTGAGGGCTTCTCTATGAATTAAGATACAACCTCCAGCAGCAGCGGCGATCGCTTTTTTGGGGTTATTTACCCAGGTAAAGGGGTAGAGTTTTTGGAAGAAAAAGACGAAAGCAGGAATTAATAGTTGTTCCCAAAAGCTTTGACAACGCAAGCGCACCATGATGGATACGAGGTCTAATTTCTGTGCTTGGGCTTTGGCAACTAAGCGCCGTAAGTTACTGGGATCATGTTCTATATCTGCATCAGTCAGTAAAAAATAGTCTGGTGTTGGGTTCAGTGTTTGGGCTGTTTGTACGCCTTGTTCCATTGCCCATAGTTTTCCTGTCCAACCTGTAGGTAATGAGGTGCTAGAGACAATCTGCAATTGTTGAGTTTTGTCGAGGGATTGGGCTACTCCTTGGGCAAAATTGGCTGTATCATCGCTACTCCCGTCGTCTACTAACAATATGGTGAAATTACCAGGATAGTCTTGGAGGAGGAGCGATCGCAAGCTAATGGGAATCACATCGGCTTCGTTCCGGGCTGGAACTATTACGCACACAGTTGGCAAGGTATTAATATCAATATTTTTGCTGGCTTCTAATTGCTGATCAACTCGCCAAAATTGCCCCCAAAATAAGATTAAAAATAACCAAATGACTAAGGATAGAAGTGTAGAACTCAATAAAATTGCTGCCATAACTGTTGCTTTATCCCCATTCAAAATTTAAAAAACAAATTTAATTCTCATGCTCCTTGGACAGAATACAATGTTTACTGAATTTTGGGGAATAATGTTCTCTCATTTCGGTTATGTTATTAACTATTATTTGGTGCTGAGGTAGGTATTTGATGCAAACACAAGATCGAGCAAAAGTCAAGCAAGTTGTAGATGCGATTACAGCTAGTCAACAACATCTGCTTTCAATTCAAAACCCTGATGGTTATTGGTGGGGGGAGTTAGAATCTAATGTTACTATCACTTCTGAAGCTGTTTTACTACATAAGATTTGGGGAACTGACAAAACCAGACCTTTATATAAAGTTGAAAATTATCTCCGTTCTCAACAGCGAGAACATGGAGGTTGGGAATTATTTTATGGTGATGGTGGGGATTTAAATACCACTGTAGAAGCTTATATGGCTTTGAGGTTATTAGGTGTACCCGCTATAGATCTAGCAATGGTAAAAGCGAAATCGCTAATTTTAGCAAAAGGTGGTATTAGCAAAACTCGCATTTTTACAAAGTTACATCTGGCTTTAATTGGCTGTTATAATTGGCGCGGACTTCCTTCTTTACCATCTTGGGTAATGTTGCTTCCCGATAATTTTCCCTTCAATATTTATGAACTTTCGAGTTGGGCGCGTTCTAGCACTGTGCCATTATTAATTGTTTTTGACCGTAAACCTATCTTTAAAATTGATAATCCAATTAATTTAGATGAATTATATGCCGAAGGTGTGGGTAATGTTCGTTGGGAATTACCAAAAAATGGTGATTGGTCGGATATTTTTAATATTCTCGATGATGGTTTTAAATTAGCAGAAAGTTTAAATTTTCTTCCTTTCAGAAACGAAGGTATTAAAGCCGCAGAAAAGTGGATCTTAGAACGTCAAGAAGTTACAGGTGATTGGGGGGGAATTATTCCCGCTATGTTAAATTCTCTGTTAGCTTTAAAATGTTTAGATTATGATGTTAATGACCCAATTATAGAACGGGGTTTAAAAGCAGTTGATAATTTTGCCATTGAAACAGAGAATAGTTACTGTGTGCAACCTTGTGTTTCTCCTGTATGGGATACTGCTTGGGCGATTCGGGCTTTGATTGATTCAGGTTTTGCAGCAAATGATCCGGCTGTGGTGAAAGCTGGAGAATGGTTAATAGAGAAACAAATTCTAGATTATGGTGATTGGAATGTAAAAAATAAGCAAGGAAAACCCGGTGCTTGGGCATTTGAATTTGAAAATTGCTTTTATCCTGATGTGGATGATTCGGCTGTGGTTGTTATGGCTTTACATCAAGCAAAATTACCAAATGAAGAACTGAAAAAACAAGCTATTGATAGGGCTTTAAATTGGATTGCAACGATGCAATGTAAACCAGGAGGTTGGGCGGCTTTTGATGTTAATAATGATCAAGATTGGCTCAATTCTGTACCCTATGGTGATTTGAAAGCTATGATTGATCCGAATACGGCTGATGTCACAGCTAGAGTATTAGAAATGTTGGGAGCTTGTAATTTATCAATTCAACCAAATAATTTAGAAAAGTCTCTAGATTATCTCGTAGCCGAACAAGAAATAGAAGGTTGTTGGTTTGGGCGTTGGGGTGTAAATTACATTTATGGAACTAGCGGCGTTTTATCGGCTTTAGCTTTAATAAATCCCCGGAAATATAGTAAAAATATAGAACAGGGTGCAGATTGGTTAGTGAAAGTACAAAATACTGATGGTGGTTGGGGAGAAACTTGTTTTAGTTACAATGATCCTAGTTTAAAAGGAAAAGGTGACAGTACAGCATCTCAAACAGCATGGGCGTTAATTGGGTTAATAGCCGCAGGTGAAGTTACGGGTAAGTTAGCTCTTAATAGTATTGAAAAGGGGATTAATTACCTATTAGAAACACAAAAATCAGATGGTACTTGGGATGAAATTTATTTTACAGGAACTGGTTTTCCTTGTCATTTTTATCTGAAGTATCACCTTTATCAACAGTATTTTCCTTTAATGGCTCTGGGACGATATCAAGCAATACGTCATACTAAACTAATATGACGTTGCATAGAATAAAATATCAAGAATAATTGTAGCTTGTTTGCCCATTGGATACGCAAACAAAGGCAGATAAAAAAAGACAAGGACGTGTCAATCAATGAATTCTAGGATTCTGTGCAGTTTCAGCATTTAATTCACATAAACCCCGTCTAAGATGAAAACTTTTTTCTTATCGGGGTCAAGGTGATTTTTCACCCATAATCTATCAGCAAGAGAAAAGAGAAAGTGTTACCTCAAATCTCAAAAACTATAGGTTTCAAGTTGGATGGGGTTTAAGCCGTAGAGTATACTTTTATCCCCTCTATCTTTAGCAGTTATTTGATTTCTTTTTCTGCCTTCATCACTGTAAATGCACCTAAAATTGATTTTTCTCAAGTTGTTTCACGACTTTTTCAGCAAGCCTTAGTTATCTCTCAACCCAGTTATCTGCTATATGCAATATCGTCGTTTTGGTAAAACTAATTTACAACTTTCTGTTTTCTCTTTGGGAACAATGCGCTATTTAACTGATAGCGAAAATGTTCAACAGACTATTGAAAAAGCTTTATCTTTAGGAATTAATCATCTAGAAACAGCTAGGGGTTATGGTGACAGTGAAATATATTTGGGTAAAGCTATAAAAGCTGGTTTATCAATACCCCGTAATCAACTTTATATTACTACCAAAATTCCCCCCACAGCAGATGCTGAAACCATGCGTCAGTATATTGATGAATCTTTAAAACGGTTAAATATAGATTATCTGGATTGTTTAGGAATTCATGGATTAAATACTTGGCAACATTTAGAATGGGTACAATCTAAAAATGGTTGTATGCAAGCAGTAGAGGAAGCTCTAAATGATGGAAGAGTGCGACATATTGGGTTTTCTACCCACGGTTCATTAGATATAATTTTAGCAGCTATAAATACAGATTTATTTGAATTTGTTAATCTCCATTATTACTATTTTTTTCAACATAATGCCGCTGTAATTCAATTAGCAAAAGAGAAAGATATGGGCGTTTTTATTATTTCTCCTGCTGATAAAGGGGGGAAATTATATACTCCACCCGAAACATTAAAAGAACTCTGTTATCCATTCACACCATTAGAGTTAAATTATCGTTTTTTGCTAAGTGATAACCGTATTACTACTTTGAGTGTGGGACCAGCAAAACCTGAAGAATTAGCAATACCTTTAGAACTTGTTGATTATGATTATGAATTAACCAAAGCCGAAATTTCTATTTTTACACAATTGGAAAATCAGCAAAATGATGTTTTATTAACTGATAAATGTAGTCAATGTTATGCTTGTTTACCTTGCCCAGAAAATATTCATATTCCAGAGGTATTAAGGTTACGAAATTTAGCTGTAGCCTACGATATGACAGATTATGGTAAATATCGTTATGGAATGTTTGAAAATGCTGGTCATTGGTTTCCCGGTATGAAAGCTAATCGTTGTACAGAATGTGGTGATTGTTTGCCTAAATGTCCAGAAAATTTAGATATTCCTACTTTGCTAAAAGATACCCATGATAGATTACAAGGTAAAGCCGGAAGAAGATTATGGGGATAACAAAAGAGACTTGTTTTAAACATTAGTATTTTTAACTCTTACTTCTTCAACTTCTGCTAATATTTCTACCGTTAGGGGTGTGGATTGACTGGCACCGGATAGAAGTTTTAAAAGATTAGGACGGGTATCATATAATAGATAAATAATGCGATCGCCTACTTCCCATTCTTCAGTTGCTGACATTACCTGTAACCGTTCTTCCCGTTCTAACAATAGTGGTACTAAAATCCCATCTCGAATTTTTTCTTGAATATGTTGTTGTTGAGAATCAAATTCTGCTGCACTTAAGGTTGTTGTTCCCAACTTCACTTGTCCACTACTTAAATATTCATTCCAAGTTTTGATCGGTAAATCTGACACAAAAGCTTGATTAACCTTACTATTTTCCGAGGGAGAACCTTGAGGATGACGAGGGAATATAGCTAAAACACGGGGAGGATTAAATTCCTCAGCAGCCCGTTGTGCTAAAACAAAATTCACCTCGCCATTACTCGTGATAGCTAAAAAAGTCCCCATAGAACCAATTCCCGCTTCTTCGAGTATTTCTCCGTCCAAAGCACTACTAGCAATCACTCGGAGATTTTGAGCTTCAGCTTGAGCTAACCGTTCTGGGTCAGTATCAATCATGACCACGCTTTCACCCCGTTCTTGGAAAAAGCGGGCAATTAATAAACCTAAAGGATTACAGCCGACAATTACGGCCCCAGTTGCATCTTGCGAGGTGATTCCTAACAATTTCACCAACCACCCAGCAGTTAAACCTTGGCAAAAAACCGTCATGATAATTGTCAAAAAGACTAAAGCTTTAATCGAATCACCACCATTAATCCCTCGCTGCGTCAATAAAATTGCAAATAAAGAAGCTACAGAGGCGGAAACTATACCTCTAGGTGCAACCCAACTTAAAAACAGTTTCTGTCGCCAATTTAGATCACTTTGCCAAGTACACAAAATAATGTTAATCGGGCGCACAACAAACATTAATACTAAAACAGTAAATAAACTTCCCCAACCCAAAGCGAAGACACTGGCAATAGATAAATCAGCCGCTAGGAGGATGAACAATACAGAAACACTAAGAATTGTTAACTGATTTTTAAAGCTTCGTAATAAACGTTCTTCTGGAACGGAGGAGTTGGCAAATACCGCACCAGCGACTACTGTAGTCATAATTCCTGATTCAGAGCGGATCATTTGCGATAGGGTAAACAATACCCATAACACTGCCAGAACAACCAGATTTTTTAGTTCAAAGGAGATGAAGTTGGCATTTTTGAACATCCAACTCATTAAGTACCCACCAACGCCACCTATGGCTGCGCCCACAGCGAAACGTAACACTAGACCAATAATGGCATTGATTGGGTCTGTATCACCGTTTAGAATTGTGTCTAGGACAACGTAAGCTAGGATAGCTCCCACTGGATCAATTACAATTCCTTCTCCTTCTAATAGGGTTGCTACTTGTCTATCTACATTAATTTGTTTAATTAAGGGACCGATTACGGTTGGTCCGGTAACAACGACAATAGAGGCATAGAGAACTGCTATATTCCAAGGAAACTCACCTAACCAGTGAGCCGCGAGACTTCCCCCCAATAGGGTGATTAATGTTCCCAGGGTGACGAGTAACTGGAGGCTGAGGGAAACTTTGCCTAACTCCTGCCGATCTAATTTAAGTCCACCTTCAAACAAAATGATTGCCGTTGCTAGGGAAACAATCACTTCTAATCCTGTACCTAGTAAATGGGGTTGTAATAATCCCAGCCCGTCTTTACCTAAAAGAATGCCTAATAGGAGCAGTAAGACAATGCTGGGTAGGTTGAAATATGCAGCTATCACTTGGGCACTAATGCCTGCAAAAACGGTGATCACCATCTGGAGGGTGATTTCAAAATGTGCTTCCATGTTGTAGATTTTGAGCCATTAATTTCAAAATCCTCTCTAAAGAATCATAAACATTAACTTTACAGAAAATTGTAGTCTGATTATTTTTTCTGGCAAAGGCAAGGAGCAACAAAAACAGATAAATATTCTCTCTGGCTGCTGATCCTACTGCTAAAAAAAATTTTCAAAACCTATTGACATTCTTAAAGAAACCCACTATATTGTTAAAAGTGAATGAAAAGCAAGCCCCCATCGTCTAGAGGCCTAGGACACCTCCCTTTCACGGAGGTAACAGGGATTCGAATTCCCTTGGGGGTACTAAAGGAAGGGTAGAAAAAAATTTATTTTTCTACCCTTTTTAAATTTATATACTTATTTAAGACTGCTTGCAGCAGCGCTTCGCTATCGCATAAAGTCTGTAGGGTAGTACATGTTTATCAAAGCCGAAAACCCTGATTAAATTGTTCAGCTTTTTTGTAACTTGATTTTAAATGGGTGAACCGGGAGTTAAGAAATAGGGTTTGCTGAATAAGTATCCAAAGCGAACCTAGATGTCACACAGTGCGAAAAATAGTGGTTTGGGAGATTGGTTTCCAAATTCACCCCCTGATTTTCCATAGAAATGCAAGGATTTTGAGGCTCTAAATGCCATAGCCTTGCACTTTTTTGTTCCCAAAATCAGCGAAACCCTTATTTAGAGGCGGTTCTAGCTTTACTCAGCAAGCCCGAAATAGATTCCCAGGTGAGAAAGATTATTTAATTGTAGAGTGGTTGACACTCTCAGTGTCTTTAGACACTGAGATTCTTTAATCAATGAGCCAACTTA
>JBAXRM010000119.1:0-14513 GCA_037131225.1 Nostocales cyanobacterium ELA583
AATCTAATTCTGTCAGTAGAATCTCAGTGGCTGTCTTCCCTGAGAGTGTCAAGTAATCTCTCTTAAGATATCTCGTTTGCGTAGCGTGCCGTAGACGCTAAGGAACGCAAATTTAATAACCTGCAATTCTGAGTTAACGTGGAATGGTGCGTTACCTTGTCGCTAACACACCCTACTTTTGCACTTTATTTAATTCACATTCCTAAGGAGCAAAGACGCAAAAGTTAATGATATAGTTAGGATTTATATTGACAAAATAACTTGCCGGGAAAAATTCAAGCATATTTACTTATGTTAACAATACTGTAGCCAAATCAAAAAATTCCTTGATTCGTAGGTTGGGTTGTGGAACGTGAACGTATCTCTGGGGGACACTGCGTGAACGCGAAGCAATGGCACGTTCACCAATACGTCGGGTTTCTCTTCGCTCAACCCGACCTACACAAAAATGGCTAAAGTATTGGTTAAATATAGGTTTTAATTAAAGGTTGTTTTTTTTACTCGAATTTGATGAAATGTGCAGTCTTATACTTAGTTATTTAATTAACTTTGATGTTACATAACCTAAGAATATCAGCCGCCAAAGTTTTTAAACATAAGCACCCGCTACTAGTTATAATTTTCCATAAGTTGAAAAAAACCTTAAGATTAGCGTAAAAATTACATTAAAATAAAGATTACGCTGCGATTAAACTGATTAGCTAAATACCCAAATTAGGAGGAATATATATGGCTCTTGTACCACTGCGGTTGCTTTTGGATCACGCTGCTGAACACGGTTATGGCATCCCCGCTTTTAACGTCAATAACTTAGAGCAGATTCAAGCCATCATGAAAGCGGCTGTTGACACAGATAGCCCTGTAATTTTACAAGCTTCTCGCGGCGCTCGTAATTATGCAGGGGAAAACTTCCTGCGCCACCTGATTTTGGCTGCGGTAGAAACCTATCCTCAGATTCCCATTGTCATGCACCAAGATCATGGTAATGCTCCTTCTACCTGCTATTCAGCCATTAAGAACAACTTCACCAGTGTGATGATGGATGGTTCTTTGGAAGCTGATGCTAAAACCCCTGCCAGCTTTGAGTATAACGTTAGAGTTACCAGTGAAGTTGTCAACGTAGCTCACTCTTTGGGTGTCAGCGTTGAGGGTGAATTAGGCTGTTTAGGTTCTCTAGAAACTGGTGCTGGTGAAGCTGAAGACGGTCACGGTTTTGAAGGTACTCTTGACCATTCTCAACTGTTAACTGACCCTGATGAAGCTGTTGACTTCGTAGAAGCTACTCAAGTAGATGCTTTGGCTGTAGCTATCGGTACAAGTCATGGTGCTTACAAGTTTACCCGTAAGCCTACAGGTGAAATTTTGGCTATTAGCCGCATTGAAGAAATTCACCGCCGTTTACCTAACACCCATTTGGTAATGCACGGTTCTTCTTCTGTACCTGAAGATTTATTGGCAATCATTAACCAATATGGTGGTGCTATTCCTGAAACCTACGGTGTACCTGTAGAAGAAATTCAAAAGGGTATCAAGAGTGGTGTTCGTAAGGTAAATATTGACACCGACAACCGTTTGGCAATTACTGCGGCTGTGCGTGAGGCTTTGGCTAAAAATCCCAAGGAATTTGATCCCCGTCACTTCCTCAAGCCTTCTATTGTCTATATGCAAAAGGTTTGTGCTGACCGTTATGTACAGTTTGGTACTGCTGGTAATGCAAGCAAAATTAAGCAAGTTTCTTTAGAAGATTTTGCTGTTAAGTATGCTAAGGGCGAATTAGTAATGAAATCTGCTGCTAAAGTTTAATCTTTTTCAGCAATAAAGAGGGCATAGCAATGCTATGCCCCTACAAGAATAAACCGGGTAGCGTTAAAGTTCCCCGGTTTTTATTAGTTAATGCGATAGATTTAAAAAATCGCATTAGAAGAACCAACCATAGAAGATTTTCAACAATTTGTTAGAAGGGATAATTCTGACTGCTCCTGATTTTATTACCATGCAATTGAGTTAAGAGATCAAAAATCCAGTTTCTCTCATTGCTTGCCTACAGTTATTAATAATAGTAAAATATGAAATTTATTAGTTGCAATGGCTAATGGATCTATTGGGAAAAAAGGCCAAAAAATAGGGGGAAGTTGAACTTTCCCCCTGTTTATTGTTATGATGATTATTTGGCTTTTGATTTTCTTTGAGTTTCTGTCTGAGCATCTGTCTTTGTTTTTTCAGTTGTCGTTTCCTAGCAGAACCACCTCGGCCTTTATCGTTTCTGCCTTCTCGACGTGGGGATTCCCAGCGTTTAAGCTGCATAGTCTTTATTAGTAAATTTCATAGTGTAGTTCTACAGTAGCATAGTTTTTCCTCAATGGCTATTGTATTTTTGATCAACGAGAAAATATTTTAATCTAAAAATATTTTTTTACCCTTGTTGAATATGACTATGTAACATTACTAAGGTTTCTGCTAATTGACTTAACCGATTTTCTAGGTCTTGTTTGCGTGCTAGGAGTTGACGTAATCTTTGGTGACGAGCGATCGCTATACTCACACTAGGAACTTGTTCGACTGGACAGGGACGAGACCACACCTGACCGGCTGTATCTACGCCACACAATCGGTAGTCAGTGTGTAATGGTTTGTAAGATTCTCTTTCATCACCAGCGCAAATTTCCTCTACATAGTCCATAAGTCTGTCTACTTCTGCATGGCGGAGAGTAGCTGTTCCAACTGTTTCTGGTTCTTGGGCATTGGATTCCAACCAACCATTAATAATTGAACCTTCCAAGTAAATATCCTGAATCTGCTGTACTATTCTTTGCAATTCTATTTGCCAACTCGCAACTTTTTCTTGAATTTCTTGGAGCATATTCATGGCCAGCGCAGGGTTAGCACTGTGACGATGATTGCTAAAGGCAGGAGTTTTAAATTTAGGGAGAGTTGGTGTTTTTTCTCCATTCTCTTGGGCTGGAAAAGCTTGGACCCAATCATGGTGAGGAAATAAATTTGCCTCTGGAGTTTCCTGACTAAATGTATCTACTTCTAAGTTATTATCAGTTTCTGCTGTAGTCTGGGAATTTTCTGGAGATGCTTGGGGACGGATACTAATGCGAAAGGAAAAAGGACGTTTTGTTTCATCACCCATTTCTGTAGTGACATCATGATTGCGATTTCCTAAATCATGTAATGTGGCCTCAATCCGTTTTAACCCTGGTTTCATAAAAATATTCTAAAATTTATGGTCTTTATCAAGAAAGAATTGGGGAGTACAGAATGAATTTTTTCTCAGACTGGCAAATGTAGCTAGTTTACTTTATTTAACTCATGTATTCTTCCTAGTGAAACATTATATGATCAAATGATGAGTAAAGCGATTTTAGTGACAGGTGCAGCCCGATCTGGTAAAAGTGAATGGGCGGAAGATTTGGCAATAAATTCAGGACAAGCTGTTGTGTATGTTGCCACTGCTACACAAAATCCAGATGATCCAGAATGGCAAGAACGCATTGAAAAACATCAAAAACGTCGCCCTCAAGATTGGATGACTATATGTATCCCTGTTGAACTGACTGCTACTTTGGCTCAGTCGCAGCCCAATACCTGTCTGTTGGTTGATTCTTTGGGAACTTGGGTGGCTAATTTTCTGGAAGATGATGATTTAGATTGGGAAAATACGGTGACGGAGTTGCTGGAAATATTGCCATTAGTTGCGGCTGATGTGATATTTGTGGCGGAGGAAACAGGTTGGGGTGTAGTTCCAGCTTATCCTATGGGGCGTAAATTCCGCGATCGCCTGGGTGCTTTAATGCGACAATTAGGGGGAATTTGTGAACCTGTTTATTTGGTCACGGGTGGCCATGTTCTGAATCTGAGTTTATTAGGTGTACCGTTACCAGCAACTAAGTCTTAATTCCAGGGTAAATCTTTTAACTTACTAAAAATCCAACAAGTCAAACTCAGTAAGATGGGAGTTACAGCTAAATCAGGTGGTTATCGAGCGATAGCCTGCGTGGCGTAGCCATAGTCGAGATAATGTCCAGGATTTAAGGATTTACAGGATTGTTATTGTAGATTCTTGGCAATGGGAAAGATGTTGAAGTGAATACTAAACGTTCAAAAAAACAAAAAAACTACTATCTAGATAAAATAAATATTCTCAAAAAACTTGAATCTCAAAACCCTCCCCGCAAGCGATGAGGGGGCTAAGATGTACCTTGTATGATTGGAAATCGCTGTAAGTGTTATATGTAGTGAAGTATCAGTATTTTTCAATTCAACTATTTCAGCTTTGATGATTTGGTTAGCTTTGGATAAAAAAACTAGAGAAATAGTAGGAGTTTACTTATGTAATCGCAGTGAAGATGGCGCTAGGGGATTATGGAATTATCTACCACCAGTTTATCGTCAATGTGCTGTTTGCTATACAGATTTTTGGGCAGCTTACGCACAAGTTATTCCTAGCAAACGTCATCAGGCAGTCGGAAAAGAAAGTGGCAAGACCATATTGAACGCTTTAATAATACAATGCGTCAAAGAATTTCTCGTTTAATTGCTGGGTAAATCTAAGGAATTGATACTAGCGTTACCGTAGCAATACTTTGGTATAATATATGTTGTCAATACTGCATTAAGTTGCTAAAACCCATTAATAGATATCTCCACCTGTATTAGTTAGAACTGACTAAATTCTTTTTTATTGTATATATAATATCGTCTAATTTCATTTTTTTGTCAGAATCAGGATGCCCAGGATTAGAGGATTTTCAGGATTTAATTAATTAAAATATATCGAAACCTGATAATATATCTGAAATTACAGAATATAACAGTCAAATGGTTATGCCAAATTTAAAAATTTCCCGACTAAGGAATATTATTTTCTCGGTATTCCTAACTCTGATCATTAGTTGCATAGTTCCTGCAACTGCTTCGGCTTCTAACTTGGGAATTGAATCAGGTTCTCTTAGTCCTTGTCCAGCGTCTCCTAATTGTGTTGTCAGTCAAAATGCTGATGCTAAACACGCGATCGCACCAATCACCTATCATATAACAAGAGATAAAGCTAGAGAAACCTTACTCAAAGTTCTCACAGTTGTTCCTCGCACCCAAATTATCAAACAAACAGATAATTATGTTCATGCTATTTCTAAAAGTCGCATTTTCAAGTTTGTTGATGATGTCGAGTTTTATTTTCCTAGTGATAAGTCAATTATTCATATCCGTTCTGCTTCTCGTGTAGGAGATTCTGATTTTGGTGTCAACCGCACGCGTTTAGAGCAAATTCGTTTAGCTTTACGGGATTTGAATATTTAATGTAAGTTACTGTGTCAGAATCAGGATGTCCAGGATTAAAGGATTAACAGGATGAAAATAGAGATTTGATCACCAATTACCAATTACCAATTACTATTCCCTATTCCCCAGTGCAAAAATACTCCCAACAATAAAGCCACCAAGATGCGCCCAATAAGCGACTCCTCCTGTTTCTACACTCATATTAGCTGCTGCTTGGAGACTAGCAAAACCAGAAATGAGATTTTGCACAAAGAAAATACCAATAATTACTAATGCAGGAATATTAATTGTAGTAACGAAAAAACCTAAGAAGACTAATGTAGTAATTCTTGCTTGGGGAAACCAGATTAAATATGCACCTAAAACTCCAGAAATTGCCCCACTTGCTCCCAAGGAAGGAATAGTAGAGTACATACCAATAAACCATTGACATAAAGCAGCTATAGCACCACAAATTAAATAAAATAATAGATATTTAAAATGCCCTAATCGGTCTTCTATATTGTTACCAAATACCCACAGATAGATCATATTGGATATTAAGTGCCACCAACCTCCATGCAAAAATTGTGAGGTAAATAAGGTTGTCCATTCTCCACTCCAATTGATGGTTAATTCTTGCGGTATGACTGCATACAATTGAAAGAACTGTTCTAGTTGTAGATTTGACAAACTTATTTCATGGAGAAAAACTAGAACATTCATCCCAATTAACCCATAGGTGAAATATGGGGTAATCCGGGTGGGGTTTTCATCGTAGAGGGGAAACACAAATATTGTTCCTAATCATTATTAATAGAACTATAACAGGATTCAAGAAGAAGGAGTCAGGAGTCAGGAGTAAGAAAGAAGAATAAAGAAAATTTTTCTCCTATTGCCTGTTCCCTGTTTCCCTAATTACAAAAGATTTGCTGATTCATAGAGTCTTCTGATAATAGCTGTAATTTTGATTCCGTAGTCTAAATCTGCTGACCAGCGCCCTGATAATTGATTAACTGAGGAAGCAACACCTCTAGTAACAAAACGAAATCTAGGATCTACTTCTGGTTGGACTAAAGGTTCTAAACTGGCATAGGCTTTTAAATGTTGAATATGCGCTCTGACACCAATTCTGGCACTAGGAAATGATGCTCCCTCTGCACCACCACCAACTGCACCCAAACCAGCAAAGTTATTTTGCTGGGGTTTAATATCAGTACCAAACCGTAAAAATCCAGTTTCTAAACACATTTGAGAAAAAGCAATATCATGATTTATGCCTTCGATAGTTGCTTCTTCTCGATATAGTTTAGCAAGATCAGGAAACTGTGTAATGGCATTTTCATTATTGTTTTTCAGAAATAATTGTAGCTGTACTTCTGATGTATTACCATTAGAGATAATTTGCTCAATTTGTCCGGGACAAACTGCGGAAATTGAGCGTAATTTTACTGTACGTGTGGCACTATCCCAATCAATAGAAATATGAGAATCTCGCAGTTCTACTGCTTTGATATAAACTATTTGGCGATAGGTAATTCGACGAAGATTAGTAGCTTTTGAGATATTAACTCGTAACCGATCTACTAAATCAATGGGGATGTAAGCATTACCATTAATTAATAATCCTTGTTCTGAATAAGTTTGTCCATTGATATTAATATTAATCCTGGAATAGTTTTCATCTGTTGGTTGCTGAGGATCATTTGCTTGACTCCAATTAGCAAGTCCTTCCGCAATTCCTATTGCAAAATCACGACGACGAGTTTGTAATAAAGCCCGATCTTCAGGACTGCTGAGGAAACCAACTTGTAGTAATACAGCAGCGATCGCAGTTTGACGACAAAATTGTAAACTACCCAAACCACTTTCTGTATCTGGTTTCACTCCGCGATTTGGTAATTGCGGAACACGTTGTAAAAGTCCTTTTAATACCATTTCGGCGTTTTGTTTGCGTTGGTCATTTTTGGCAATATAGAAGGCACTTCCTCCACGCACAGATGGACTACTAGCCGCATTAGCTTGAATTTCTATGGTTACATCTTTAGAATTAGCACGAGCATTAATCCAAGCGATGGTTTGAGCGGCACTTAAATCGTCAGGAACAGCCAAAACTTCTAAGTTACGGGTGCGGAGTTCTATTACCACTAAATCCCGCAAAAGAATCATTTCCTTTGCTTCTGTTGTCCCACCGGCGATCGCTCCGGGGTCATTCTTACCCGCTTCTGTGCCACCATGTGCCGCAGAAATAAAAATACGTCCCATTTTTACCTATTTCCGTTGTTAAGTCCTAGCAATTGTAATTTTATAAATTAGCTACAGCTTGTGCAATTCTTCTGGACACAAAAGGCAAAATTTCTTTGCTTTTAGCTTGTTCTTTCCCTTCTGTAAATACTACTAATAAATAAGGACGTTGATCAGGTAATTCAATATAAGCCGCATCGTGACGGACCGTGCTTGTCCAACCTGCTTTTGACCAGATTTGACTATTTTCCGGTAATCCACTGCCTAAGAAGCCTGTAACCTGGTCTTCTTCAACATCTTGGGGTAACTCTTCTAGGTTGAGACTGCGTTTAAGTAAATTCATCATAGATTGCGATCGCACACTAGAAACCGCTACCCCACCCACGATACTATGTAATAATCTGGCAGTGGCATCTGTGGTCAACATATTGCGATTTTCAAACATCTCTCCATAAAACGCCCTTTCCCGTCCATAAGGACCATCACCCCAGGTTTTTTGACAGGCATTAATTACTTGCATTTCCTCCCACCCCAAGGACTGGTAATAGCGGTTAATAATATTCCGCTGATATTTCCAAGTTTCAAAAGGCCCAGGGGTTAATTGTGGTCCAGAAGTAGTACCCGTGAGAATATCAATAATTAAACTGGTAGCATCATTGCTAGAATCAACGATCATATCAGTCAAAGCTCGGTCTAATTCTCCCGAAGTCTGACTCATCCCCTTTTCTAGCCATTCTTGCACCACCACTAAATAAAATAATTTCACCACACTAGCCGGATAAATCCGTTCTCCTCCCCGATAGCTAAATCCCCGCACCGCGTGTGACCAAAAAGCGTTTGGAGTCAGCGCACCACCTGTATTAACTGGTGCTGGAGGATCATATACAACCCAAGTCAGTGCAATTTGATGAGATGCTAAAGTCGGAAATTTTGCCCAAGTTGCCTCTAAAATTTGATTACCGAGATTTTCTAGTTGTTCGTCTTTATTAAAAAAAACCATTGGTGAAGAATTTCCTGATGATATTAAGAGTTTAGTTGCTGATTTCATTTTATCATTATTTGTATACTCACTCAGGTAGATATGAAAATGCAGTCTATTATCAGCTAATGAATTACAAAATCATCTCTAAAAATACTATATGCGTCGAGACTCAATATTTTATAAACTTTTCCAACAATCTCCTTCCCTCTTGTTTCAACTATTGCAAAATCCTCCTGCAAATGCAGATGATTATAGGTTTGATTCTGTAGCAGTCAAAGAACCAAAATTTGAAATTGATGGTGTATTTCTACCACCGGAAAATGAAAATAGGGGTGTTGTTTATTTCTGCGAGGTACAGTTTCAAAAAGATGAATTAGGAGATATTCGAGAATTACCTATATGGGTAGCATTGATGGTACTCACAACCGTAGAAGAAGGACAAGCACCAGAAGCAGCAAGGTATTTGTTAACAAAAACTAATGCAGAAATATCATCACCATCAAGTCGCGCCATAATAGAAATGATCACGACGATAATGGTGTACAAGTTTGAAAACCTAAGTCGCACGGAGGTAGAATCTATGTTGGGAATTACACTTAAAGAAACGCAAGTTTATCGAGAAATTAAAGAAGAAGGAATAGAACAAGCAACAATTAATCTGGTTGTCCGACAGTTAACGAAGCGGTTTGGAGAATTATCCCCAGAAATCCGCACCGCTATTTCTGCTTTACCATTACCTGTATTGGAAGATTTAAGCGAAGCTTTGTTAGATTTTACAGATTTGGCTGATTTACAGGTTTGGTTAACAGCTTTGCAGGATTAATAGACATCTGGTAGAAATTAAATATGCGTGACCTGAAACCCTTGTAGAGAAATTCCTACATTCATTCTTGGAGAAATCTATTTTATTGATTAATCCGATCATTACCTGTATAATTACTGATATACTTATGATTATCAGGCGATTTTCGGGAAATTTACCATGAAACTGGATTTAACAAAGTTTTATCAAACTTGTAACCCTGCTAAAACCCTAGTATTAGGGAACGCTGAAGATAGAAAATATTATATTGATTTTTCTCAAGTGCGTGGTGCAAAGATTATTCAAGAATTAAATCGCACTATTACTAGACTTGCACCTGAAGACCCTACCTGTCAATTATTTACAGGACATATTGGTTGTGGTAAATCTACAGAATTACTCCGATTAAAAGCAGAATTAGAACAGCAAGATTTTCATGTAGTCTATTTTGAATCTAGCCAAGTTTTGGATATGGCAAATGTTGATATTACAGATATTTTATTAGCCATAGCAGGTCAAGTTAGCAAAAGTTTAGAAACCGTCGCAATTAATCTTAAACCTGGGTATTTTCAAGAATTATTTACATCAGTCAATCAATTTTTACAAAGTCCCATAGACCTAGAAGTTAAATTTTCTGTAGTCATTGCTGAAATTACCGCTAAAACAAAAGAAAATTCTCAAAATCGTGATCAACTAAGGCAATATTTAGAACCGCGCACAACCAGAATTTTAGAATCAATTAATGAAGATATTATCAAACCTGCACAAGGAAAACTCAAACAGCAAGGTAAACAAGGTTTAGTTGTTATTGTTGATAACTTAGATAGAATAGATAATACTCCTAAACCAAATAATCAATATCAACCAGAATATCTCTTTGCAGAACGTGGTGATAAGTTAAAAACATTAAACTGTCATATTGTTTATACAATTCCCCTAGTATTGATATATTCTAATGCTTTAGGTAGATTAAAAGATCGTTTTAATGTCAGTCCTAAAGTTTTACCAATGGTTGCAGTAAAACAGAGAGATGAATCTGATTTTACTCTAGGAATTAACCTTTTACAACAAATGATTATGGTCAGAGCTTTTCCTAATGTAAATTGGGAAAATTGCCAAGCAAACCAAAACTTAATTACCCAAGTTTTTGACAGTGCTGATACATTAGAACGACTTTGTAAAGTTAGTGGTGGTCATTTACGAAATTTGTTATCTTTACTCTATAGCTGTTTACAACAAGATGATCCTCCCATTTCTCGTGACTGTTTAGAAAGAGTGATTAAACAAGAGTGTAATAATTTAAATCGGGGAATTGATGATAAAGAATGGCAATTATTAAGAGAGGTATCAAAAACAAAAAGCATTACAGGTCATGAAGAATATAATATGTTAATTCGGGATCTGTTTGTGTTTGAATATATAGATGAAGATGGATCTTGGTTTGATATTAATCCCATTTTGCAAGAATCACCAAAATTTAGGTTATGAGTAATCAACCAGATAATTTAGATATTAAAAATCAGGGTAATTTTAAAACTTTGGTAAGATCAATTACCCTTTCTCAAGGTGAATTTTCACTGATTTTATTACGATGTAATTATGGTTTTATTCAACAGCA
This sequence comes from Nostocales cyanobacterium ELA583, assembly GCA_037131225.1. Lineage (GTDB taxonomy): Bacteria > Cyanobacteriota > Cyanobacteriia > Cyanobacteriales > Nostocaceae > Dolichospermum. Next base: position 10,912 of record JBAXRM010000119.1, read on the forward strand.
AATATTTACCAAGTTACAGGAATTAGAAACTGTAAAGATTAGTAAAATTGATTTACCACTAGATGTCAAAACTCTATATACAAATATAGCTGCACAATTGGAAAATACAGAACCAGCAGCATTAATGGTATTTGGGTTAGAGTCAGTCCAAAATATTGATACAGTTTTGACTTCAGCTAACCGAGTCCGTGAACAATTTAGAAATGACTTTAGGTTTCCTCTATTCTTTTGGGTAAATGATCAAGTTCTTACTAAAATAATTAGGTTAGCACCAGATTTTAAAAATTGGGCAACTACAATTGAATTTAACACTTCTACCAATCAATTAATTGATTTTATTCAACAAGAAATAGATACAATATTTGCAGGGGATATAACTAATCTAATTTTTTCTAATCTTTACCCAGAATTAGTAGCAGCTAAACAAGATTTACAACAACAGGGAGAAGTATTAAACCCAACTATTAACGCTAGTTTAGAATATATTTTTGGTTATCGTGATTATTTAGATGATAACTTAGATTCAGCCTTAGAACATTATCAACAAAGTTTAGATTTTTGGCAAGAAAATAATAACTTAGATAGACAAGGTACACTTTTAGTTAATATTGGTTTAATCTACTACCGCAAAGCCTTCATAAATCAGGTAGATAATCAAAAATCATGGGAAGAAGCAGAAAAATATTTTCAACAAAGTTTAGAGATTTTTAAACAAACACAACAGACAGATTTATTATCTAGTTACATTATTCTTTTATGTGAAGTTTACTTAAATCTGCAAGCATGGGAAGAATTAGAAAAATCAGTTAATGAATCTTTAAAACTACACCAAAATCAAGATATTGCTTCTATTTTATTGGCTAAAGATTATGGATTTTTAGCAGAATTGGCTTTACATAAATCTAATTTTAATGAGGCCAAACAGTATGCAGAAACAGCATTAAAAACTATAATTCAACAAAATATAGTTCATATTCCCAAAAATGAAGATGTATATTATCAATTTTTACTAGCAAAATCCTATCAAGGTTTAGGAGATATACCTACTACTCTTGAAAAATTAGAAGCAGCGAAAAATAATACAGAGATTGAATATAATCCCAAATTGTATATTGATATTCTAGATAAATTAAATTTACTCTATTTTCAACAAGGTGAATATTTAAAAGCCTTTAATACCAAACAAGAAAAACTACAAATAGAACAACAATATGGTTTTCGGGCTTTTGTGGGTGCATCATATTTAAACCCGCAATGGAAAATTATTCAATCTACAACTTCAGAAATTGCCAAGACAGGAACAATAGCACAAGAAATTTCTGCTTCTGGAAGAGAACAAGATGTTAAAAAACTCCGAGGCAGAATTGCCCAAAATCAATATAAATTAACCATAATTCATGGACAGTCTGGAGTTGGTAAAAGTTCAATTCTACAAGCTGGTTTAATTCCGGCATTGCAACAAGAAACAATTGACGCAAAACAGGTTTTACCTATATTATTAAGAGCTTATACCAATTGGGTGGAAAAATTAGGAGAATGTTTAAATTTAAATATATCAAATATACATTATTCTCCAATAATTCAACAATTGCGAAAAAATAATCAAAATAATTTATTAACAGTTTTAATATTTGACCAATTTGAAGAATTTTTCTTTGTCTATAAAGAACAGACAGAAAGACAACCATTTTATGATTTTTTAAGACAATGTTTAGATATTCCTGATTTAAAAATTGTGCTATCTTTACGGGAGGATTATTTACATTATTTATTAGAATTGGAAAGAAAATTTGCCAATCTAGAAGATACAGATATAGTTAACAGTACAGATATTTTAAGTAAATCTATTCGTTATTATTTAGGTAATTTTATTCCTCAAGATGCAAAAGAAGTATTTACCAGTTTAACTAAAAGAAGTAAATACCCATTAAATGAAGATCTAATAACTAAATTAGTTCAAGACTTAGCAGGAGATATCGGAGAAATTAGACCAATAGAATTACAAATTGTCGGTACACAGTTAGAAAATCAAAAAATTACCACTTTAGGAAAATATCAAGAAGTTGGTAATAAAGAAGCATTGGTTCAGGGTTTTTTACAAAATGTGATTAAAGACTGTGGTGAGGAAAATGAAAAACTAGCAAAATTGGTTTTATATTTACTGACAGATGATAATAAAACTCGTCCTTTAAAAACTCGTGCTGAATTATTAAAAGAATTAGATTTATTTGTAGATCATATCGAATTTGATGAATTAAAATTAGTTTTAGAAATATTGGTAATGTCTGGATTAGTTTTATTAATTCAGGAATCTCCAGAAAATAGATATCAATTAGTACATGATTATTTAGTAGATTTTATTCGTCAACAGCAAAAAGATGAAGATTTAGAAAATTTTGCTAAAACAAAAGAAGAATTAGCACTAGCAGCAATAAAATTAAAACAGGAACAGGAAGCTAGACAACTAGTAGAGGATGCGAAAATTGAAGCTGATAAACAAATTAAAAAAGGAGAAAAAAGATTAAAACGTAGTTCTAGTTTAGCTATGGCATTCTTAGTAATTGCGAGTATGGCTGCTGGTTATGGAATGAATCAGTTTAGAGAAACTACAAAGGCTAAACAAAAACAAACTGAATTACAAGCACAAACCCAACAATTAGCAAGTCAAACCCAAGATTTAGAACAAAAGTCTCAACAAGCAGAGAAAAATAAACAAACAGCAGAAAAGAACTTTAAGTTAGCAGAACAGAAAACTAAAAAAGCACAAGAAAATCTATTAGCAGCTAAAACTAAGTTAGACGAAGTAAATAAACAAGCTGAAACACTAAAACAGAAAAATATAGAAGCAGAGTCAAAAATCCAAACAGCTAATGATAGGGTGAAAACTGCGGCAGAAAAATCACAACAAGCACAAAGACAACAACAGGAAGCAGAAAACAAAGCTAAAAAAGCTGAACAAACTTTTATCAAGGCAAATACTGAATTAAAAACAGCAGAGACAGCTAAAAAAGAAGCGCTGCTAGTTACCAAACTAGAACAAGGTGGAGTCAATGTTTTAAGACAATTCCAATTTGAAGAATTACCATCTTTAGTGTCTGCTGTGCAGAATGGTAAAGCTTTAAAAACATTAGTGAAAAATAAGACTCTGGATAAATATCCCACCATTAGCCCTATTTATGCCTTAAATAATATCCTCGACAACATAAAAAATCGCAACCAATTTAAAGGGCATCAGGGTTATGTCATCAGTGTGAGTTTCAGCCCCGACGGTAAAACCATTGCTACGGCATCCACTGACAATACAGCGCGGTTGTGGAACTTGCAGGGGCAAATGATTCAGGAATTTAAAGGGCATCAGGGTTATATCGGTAGTGTGAGTTTCAGCCCCGACGGTAAAACCATTGCTACGGCATCCTATGACAAGACAGCGCGGTTGTGGAATTTGCAGGGGCAAATGATTCAGGAATTTAAAGGGCATCAGGGTGAAGTCTATAGTGTGAGTTTCAGCCCCGACGGTAAAACCATTGCTACGGCATCCTCAGACAATACAGCGCGGTTGTGGAACTTGCAGGGGCAAATGATTCAGGAATTTATTGGGCATC
>JBAXRM010000120.1:0-14378 GCA_037131225.1 Nostocales cyanobacterium ELA583
TAATTGCTGAAGTTGGTGGCAAACTTTCTCATGGGGCAATCATCGCCCGTGAATATGGTATTCCTGCTGTCATGGATGTGCGTGGTGCTACATATCTCCTGCAAGATGGTCAGCAAGTTCGCATTGATGGATACAAGGGGACTGTGGAAATGCAGTGAAAAGAGTTAGAGGTTTAGGAGTATGGCTAACGCTGCGCTATCAGCAGGAAGCATAGATATCGAGAGAAACCCAATTCATACTACTATTATATAAAGCCATTTTTTTCGTCCAATCCTCATGTCTCCCACATCAGAAATTGCAGTTGAGTTTCAAGATGTCAGTTTCCAAATTAATCGCCGTCCCCTATTATCTCATTTAAATCTTACTATTTATCAAGGAGAAGCTCTGGTTTTATTAGGGCGTAGTGGTAGCGGCAAAACCACCACCTTAAAATTAATTAATCATCTGCTTGTTCCCAGCCAAGGACAGGTTTTTGTTAGGGACAATAACGGCGATAGCAACTTTCGTTCTACAATTAAATGGGATGCCATTAAACTACGACGAAGGATCGGTTATGTAATCCAAGACACTGGTTTATTTCCTCATTTTAGTGTTCGAGAAAATATTGGACTTGTTCCCTCTTTGGAAAAGTGGTCCCCACAACGAATTGAGGAACGAGTCTATCAAATGTTAAAATTAGTTGATTTAGACCCGGAAATATTCGCTCATCGCTATCCTCATCAACTCTCTGGTGGTCAACGTCAGCGCGTCGGAGTAGCGAGGGCATTAGCAGCCGATCCGCCAATATTATTAATGGATGAGCCTTTTGGCGCCCTTGATCCCATCACTCGTTTAGAATTACAACAACAATTCCAGCATTTACAAAAACAACTGGGAAAAACCGTAATTTTTGTCACTCACGACATTCAAGAAGCTTTTTTTCTAGCAACCAGAATTGGTTTAATGTGTGCAGGAAATTTAGTTTTTATAGGCACAAAATCGGAATTACTCCAATCTCAACATCCAGAAGCACAAGCTTTTATTGCTTGTTTGAATACTTGGGAAAATGGGGAAACAACTTAAATTTTAGGAGCTAAATTTGTTTTTAAATCAATATGCCCCAGAAATCCTGATCCGCAGTGGTGAACATTTAGTATTAGTGGCGATCGCCATAACAATTGCTATCTCCATTGGCATTCCTTTGGGCATTCTCATCACTCGTCAAACTCAACTGGCTACACCCATTCTTGGTTTAGCTAACGCCATTCAAACTATTCCTAGTTTAGCTATTTTTGGTTTTCTAATTTCCGTGCCACTTCTAGGAGGAATTGGCAAAACTCCCGCTATTGTTGCCTTAACTCTCTATGCTTTGCTCCCATTAATTCGTAATACTTATATTGGCATTAATGGCGTTGATCCAGCAATTAGAGAAGCCGGCAAAGGCATGGGAATGACAGATTGGCAATTGCTTTTCCAGGTAGAAATTCCCCTCGCTTCTGGCGTAATTTTAGCAGGAATTAGAGTAGCAACTGTTATCTCTGTAGGCATTGCCACTATTGCCGCAGCCATTGGTGGTGGTGGGTTAGGAGTATTTATTTTTCGGGGAATTTCTACAGTTAATAATCAGTTAATTCTTGCTGGGGCAATACCCGCTGCTGTAATTGCCTTAGTTGCAGATTTAGGATTGGGATGGTTAGAAAAAAGACTGATAACACAAACAGAAAAAAAGTTTAACTTTAATCGTAAAATAGCTATTATTTCAACAGTAATAACATTATTAATTTCGGGATTAATCGTTTTTAACTATCAACAAAAACCAGCAACAATCACTATTGGCTCAAAAAACTTTACAGAACAATTTATTTTAGGAGAATTACTAGCTCAACAAATTGAATCCCATACTAAATTAAAAGTTAATAGAAGCTTCAACTTAGGAGGAACCTTTATTGCCCATGAAGCTGTAAAATCAGGGCAAATTGCTGGCTATGTGGAATATACAGGAACAGCATTAACGGCAGTTTTGAAAGAAAAACCTGACAATAATCCCCAATTTGTTTATGAGAAAGTCAAACAAGACTATGAACAGAAATTTAAATTAGCAGTCATGCAGCCTTTGGGATTTAATAATACCTTTGCGATGATTATCCGAGGAGAAGATGCCAAACGTTTACAAATTAAAACTCTTTCCCAAGCAGTTAAATATAGTCCCCAATGGCAAGCAGGATTTGGGTATGAATTTCTAGAACGTCAAGATGGTTATCCAGGTTTAGCTAAAACTTACGGCTTCAATTTGACTAAACCTCCTAAACAAATGGAATTAGGATTGATGTATAAAGCTTTATCAGAAAAGAAAGTAGATTTGATAGCCGCAAATTCTACAGATGGATTAATTCCTGTTCTCAAATTAGTTATTTTAAAAGATGATAAACAATATTTTCCTCCCTATCAAGCTGTGCCTATTTTTAATCAAGCAATCCTCAAAAAATATCCAGAATTACCAGAAACTATTAATAGCCTAGCTGGTTTAATTTCCGACGAAGAAATGCAAAAAATGAATTATCAAGTTGATAATCAATCTCGTCCTGTTGCACAAGTTGTTAAGGAGTTTATCAAAACTAAATCTCAACTTTAAGCAGATGAATTGTTTGATTAGATACTCCTAAAATTTCTGCAATTACTTCACCAAGATGTATTGGTCTTACTAATCTATCTTGAATAGAACTCTTGTAAAGGTTTTTTGTGATAGAATAAGGGGTGGTACAATTTTATTTTATAATTAGGACTTGTTAGGACTTGAATTAGCAGTAAAATTTTAGAGAGCGAAACATCTGGCATCAAGGAAATTTAAACGACTTACCGGAGTAAGTAATTGAATCTTTTGAGAAATGGTTGGGTTTCAACCAAGGATTGATTTCCTTTCGTTTGACAGGTCTGTTATGGTCAATGGTAAATCATGGTAAATCGAAGCAATCTAGCACAATACTCGATAGCAAATTTGTGGTTGCTTTTCGAGGATTTGTTATGTCCCTTCCTTCACTCCAATTCCATGAACTCTCAAAGCCACCTAGTACCCTGAGTACCTCCAGCATGACAGCTTTGCGGTGGAGAAGACTAATCCAAAGTCCAAGTTCTGGTGCAACACTGGAATAAATATCGGTCTTGTCATTCTTCTCAAAGACTTCATCTGGAGCTTTTTTAACCCAGTCAATCAATTTATTCAGAAACGAATCTGGGGGAACACGACGATCTAAAACTTTAGCTTTACAGGCAATAAAAATCCTACTCATTCGGTTTTACTCGTTTTACTCAATTTATTAATTTGTTCAAGATGAAGAATGAATTCAATATCTGCTAAGATGGGCTTACCAATAAATTGAAAGCCAGTAAATGTTTTAAGTCTCAGTTGGCATAAAAAAATTCTCCTGATTATTTAATATTGAAATATTTTGAGAAATTGATGCAATTTAGAGAGACTGTATAGATTGCAAATATATTATTTTAGAATCAGTATTGTCTCTCAAATTATTTAAACTACGATAATTATGCTAGTGGTAATGTAAGTCGTTGGACTCAAACTGATCTATTTGCTCTTGTGCTTTTTGATAACCTTGAAAATCATTAGGTTTTGTTTTAGTTATTTAGTCGCACAAAGATTTATCGTTTTTTGTGAATACAAGCATGATATAGCGGTATGCACTTGAATGATATACATCATAAGCCCCCTCCTCGCTTGCGGGGAGGGGGTTGGGGGTGGGGTTCTTGTATCTCACTCAACCGAGAACCGCTATAGAATTTAATTTTGATTTTCAAATTTCACGCGATAAAAGTAACTCAACGTGCAAAATATTTGCTGTTAGACCATCTGAAGAATTATTGTTTGGTTTTCCACTGTTAATCATGGTCAAAGAAGCAAACACTATTGCTGATAATAGAGAAATAAAACACATTAACCTTATTGATGATGCGTTTCCATTCTCTTCATCGAAACAATCAACCTTTCTTCTATTTTCATTAGTTATCAGTGTCGCATCTAATACGTGTTGTTGTATTTGGCTATTTGTTGATTTCGTATTTAATGCCTTAATATTAAAATACTTGAAGATTGAAAGTTTACTCCTAGTAAAGATAATGCACTTTTCAATACCTTTAAAGCAATGGAAGTTTGCCGCAATCCAAACAAAGGAATATGCTGAAAATAAAGGCAAGCGATTTACCATTGACAGTCTTAGTATTCAGACTCTCTTAGACTCCTATACCTTATCTAAAATTTTTAACTGTAACGTCAGGGTTGATAAAAAGTCTCTAGTTCAATGCTTCAAGGCATTTAACCTAGTGCTAGAGGCTGATGATTATCAATTACCTGTTCCTCATTTAGTCAAACAAGAAGCAGAACCAACATCCTCAATTCAACCTACAGACTCAAATTAAACCCTGTGGGGATATAGTTCAGCCTCCAAATATCTCCGTTTTCTATGGATACACGCTTCGTGATGCTCCAACTGTAGAAGAAACCTTAACTGAGCCAATTCACATCCCCTCTCACCAACAAGCCGTTAATTTACCAAAATCTCAAGATCAGTTAATCTCACTGTTAATGCAATATCTCGGTCAAAGTCCTTGCTTGCTGGTTCTGGATAATCTAGAATCCATTCTACAATTCGGAGAACGAGGAGGATATTATCGGGAAGGGTTTGAAGGCTATAGATAACTGATTCGCAGAATTGGTGAATCTGTCCATAAGAGTTGTTTCATTATTACCAGTCGAGAACCACCGATCTCATTTGGTTTACTAGTGCAAAATGATGTGACAGAATATGTCACCACTCAATTTTGATCACTGGTTAGAGACGATTCATTCAATTGCATTTAGCTATAATTTGAGTTAATTTATATAAATTGCGAAAATATTTAAACTATCTAGTTTATACAAAAAGTCAGGGTGAAAATTGCTAAATATTATTCCGCTCCTATTGCTACTTATCCAAGTACCTGCAACAGCCATTTTACTTTCCCGGTTGCTCAAAGGTCCAGGACGTTATCCAGCCCTCGAACCACAACAACCCACACCAGAACTTTTAGGAAGTGTGAGTGTAGTTGTACCAACACTAAATGAGGCATTACGGATTAGTCCGCTCTTAGCGGGTTTGAGTCGTCAAAGTTACGAAGTTCGGGAAATTATTGTGGTTGACAGTCGCTCACAAGATGGTACTCCCGATTTGGTGAAAACTGCACAGTTAAAAGATCCGCGGTTTCGAGTGATGACAGATGACCCTTTACCCTCCGGCTGGGTTGGTCGTCCTTGGGCGTTGCATAATGGATTTTTGTTCACCGCCCAGGGGAGTGAATGGTTTTTGGGAATGGACGCAGATATTCAACCTCACCCCGGTTTGGTGGCAAGTTTGGTAAAAACAGCGATCGCCCAAGGTTATGATTTAGTATCATTATCACCGCAGTTTATTCTCAAATATCCGGGGGAATGTTGGTTACAACCGGCTTTGTTGATGACTTTACTGTATAGATTTGATCCTACAGGTATTTATACTGAACAACCCTCACGGGTAATGGCCAATGGACAGTGTTTTTTGTGTCGTCGGTCTGTATTAAAGGCTGTGAATGGTTATAGCAGCGCCAAAGGTTCTTTTTGTGATGATGTGACCTTAGCGCGAAATATCGCTTCTGAGGGCTTTAAAGTGGGCTTTTTAGATGGGGCAAAGGTACTCAAAGTGAGGATGTATGAAGGGGCATTAGAAACTTGGAATGAATGGGGACGGAGTTTAGATTTGAAAGATGCTTCTTCTCGCGCTCAGATTTGGGGAGATTTATGGTTATTGTCTGCGGTGCAGGGTTTACCCCTATTGATTTTACTCAGTTATTTATTTCTACCTTCCTTGGCGCTTTCTCTGCCAGCGCTGCTGTTGTTAGGATTAAATATATTTTTAGTAGTGATTCGTTTTGCCTTATTATTAGCGATCGCACCCTCTTATGATCGCCAAGAGGCCACCGGTGGTTGGTTATTCTGGCTTTCTCCTTTAGCTGACCCCCTAGCAGTCCTCCGCATCTTTTTATCCGCATTTCACACCCCAAAAGAATGGCGTGGCCGAACATATAACACTTAGTTCAACTCTCCCCCTTTGCGCCTTTGCGTGAGAAAAATCCTTTATTGACCACATACCGCTATATCATGCAATTAATAATTTAATCTCACATAAGTTTATGACATATACCATTTTCATCAACGATAGTCAGCGTCTAGAACTCGAACCCCTAGAAGTTCCCCACCGTCTCTTATTGGGTCCAGGTCCCTCCAACGCCCATCCACAAGTATTACAGGCAATGAATACCACACCTGTAGGACATTTAGATCCGGCTTTTTTAACCCTGATGGATGAGATTCAATCTCTGTTGCGTTACACATGGCAAACAGAAAACCCCCATACTATCGCCGTCAGTGGCACGGGTACAGCCGCAATGGAAGCCACTTTGGCTAATTCTGTCGAACCCGGTGAGGTGGTATTAATTTGTGTAGCTGGTTATTTCGGTAATCGCTTGGTAGATATGGCGGGTAGATATGGCGCAGATGTGCGAACTATTACTAAACCCTGGGGACAAGTTTTCAATTTAGAGGAAATCAGCGCCGCAGTAGCTACCCATAAACCAGCAATTTTAGCTTTAGTTCATGCAGAAACTTCCACAGGCGCTCGTCAACCCTTGGAGGGTGTAGGGGAATTGTGTCGTCAACATGGAACTTTGTTGTTAGTGGATACTGTTACCAGTTTGGGTGGTGTTCCCATCTTTTTAGATGAGTGGGGCGTTGATTTGGCTTATAGTTGTAGTCAAAAGGGGTTGGGTTGTTCTCCGGGGGCTTCACCGTTTACCATGAGTACGCGGGCTTTGGAGAAGTTGCATAAGCGTCAATCAAAGGTGGCAAACTGGTATTTAGATATGAATTTGTTGGGGAAATATTGGGGGGCTGAACGCACATATCACCACACGGCACCAATTAATTTGTATTATGGTTTACGGGAAGCTCTGCGTTTGGTAGCAGAAGAAGGTCTAGCAAGTTGTTGGCAACGGCATCAAAAAAATGTCGAGTATCTGTGGGAAGGTTTGGAAGATATCGGTTTAAAAATGCACGTTGAGAAGCAGTACAGATTACCAACTTTAACTACTGTTTGTATTCCTGAAGGGGTAAATGGTAAATCTGTGGCGCGGCAGTTATTAGTTGAGCATAATATTGAGATTGGTGGCGGTTTGGGTGAACTTGCTGGTAAGGTTTGGCGTGTGGGTTTGATGGGTTATAATAGTCGTCCTGAAAGTGTGGATAAGTTGATTGCTGCACTGGGAACAATGATTTCTAATAATTAGGGTTTTCTGGATAAGTCTTGTCGTAGAGGGTAGGAAGCGGGAGGAGAATTTACAGCAATAAGCACAAATTCACCAAAGTTTTGTGTTTCCTACCCCCACTAGAAGAATATAGATTAAATGAACCACAAAGGAACGAAGAACACGAAGGAAGAAGGAAGAAGATAGGTAATCTTATACTGCGAAGGGAGTCACAAATTTAAGTTTAAAAATCTACTCCTCTTTTTAGTTCTACACCTTGATTTGCGTAGTGTTTATGACAGTAAACCTCAGAGTGAATACTGGCTAAATCAAAGTAAGCTGGCTGGTTTTGACAGCGGCCTGTGATGATAACTTCCGTGTCACGAGGTTTTCGTAGTAAGGCTTGAACTATTGGATCAACAGGCAGTAATTCTAAATCAACAGTGGGATTGAGTTCATCGAGAATAATAGTTTTATACACACCAGAAGCGATCGCAATTTTAGCAATTTCCCAACCTCTCTGGGCTTCTATATAGTCTAAATCCTGGCGAGAATTCCGCCAAACAATGGCATCACGTCCACAACGTTGATGATCTACTATTTCTGGATAGGATTGCTGCAATGCGGCTATAGCGGCATCTTCAGTATAACCACTCCCACCTTTGAGCCACTGCATAATTAATACACGGGTAGAACCAGGATGATTAATGCCTCTACCAATAGCTTGTAAAGCTTTACCCAAAGCACTGGTAGATTTACCCTTACCTGCACCTGTATAAATTTCAATTCCTTCAATGAAAAGTGCTGCAGCTGTAGGGTGGTGGTGGGGTTTCATTTCTGAATGTAAATCCGCAATATCTAATAATTGTTGCGGTGCAGCGCGTCCAGTGGTAATGATTTCCAATTCTTGGGGTTTAGATTTTAAAGTGTTGACAACTTCATCCACTGATAGCAAACCTAAGTCCAAAACTGGGTTAATTTCATCGAGAACAACCACTGAATATAACCCTGATGCGATCGCACCTTTAGCCACATCCCAACCCCGTATAGCTTCTGTTCTATCAAAAGCCGTAATTTGATCATGTCCAAAAAATTCGGCTCTCCCGGTGCGAACCTGATCAATCAAATGAGGGAACCCACGCTGTAAAGCCGTAATCGCTCCATCCTCATCATAATCCCGTTCTGTCCCTTTCAAAAACCGCAGCAATAAAACGCGGCTAGAATCACTGGGTGTATTAATTCCCAAACCAATTGAGCGCAAAACTACCCCTAAAGCCGCTTGGGACTTACCTTTTCCTATACCATCATAGACGTGAATTTGACCTGTAAGCCGCTCAGAGCGGACTTGTGCTGTGCGAATACCGATACCGTTCCTTGTCATTTTTTTACAAAGCTCTAAAGTGGCAACTCCTTATCTTAACGAAAGAAACTCAAGTCTAGGGTGTGGGGGTTTTATCTTTACGTATTGAAGAAGGAGTCAGGAGTTAAAATCCCTCACTGATTGAAGACCATTAAATCTACGATTTTGTGGAGGTATTAAATCCGCTTATTCATCCACTGGCGATTCACTGAGCCTATCGTAGCGTGGCGTTAGCCATAGTATCGTACAGAATGACTCCTGACTCCTGTTTGATAAAATTCCAGAAGCATGAGATAATTTTCCATCATCCGTATTTTTTCAGTTATACTCTGTACACTAAGTTTACAAAACCTAATCCCCACGAATTACCAACTACCTTTTTCTAAGCATTATGTCTGATGAATTATCACTACCTATAATTTTGCCGATTGGAGCGATATTTTTTGAAATATTATTCTTATTTACTGCCATTCCCGTAGAAGCTCATGTTCTCAATAAATGGTTGAAGTTTGATAAAAGAACCAGCATTTTTTACGCTATTGCCTTAAATGTTTTTTCTAGTGTAATTGGCTGGATTGTGTTTTTTGCAGTTGAACCGATGTTACCTATTGCTATCAAAGCAGAATTGATCAATTATATATTTTTTAATAAACTTCAAGATGCCAGCATTAGCACAACAATAGTTTTATTATCATTTGCTATTTTTATAGCAACTTTTTTAGTCAAATTCTTATTGCTGAAGATTCTGATAATTTTCATGGATGAAGGAGGAAAAAAAACAGATGTAGAAGTTATTTATTCACAACAAAGAGCTAGTTATATAAATATAGCTAAGTTGCAAAATACTAGTTTAATAACTGCAACCTTAATAGCGAATTCATGCAGTTACAGTGCTATCACCTTCATTATGGTAATTCGCTCTCGCTAAAATGACACTTTGATTAATTAGGGGTAATCTCATGAACTCATTATTTAAAGAAGTATTTGGCATATTTAAATATACTCAGGATTTATTTGCAGGATTTCAAAAATTTCTGACACCAGCTAAAGCATTTTCCTGGCAGACATTGATTTATTTGAGCATTTTTTCTTGGGGAATATCATATTTTGCCCTGGGGTATATCAAGGATATTATTGCCTTTTGTGGTTGGTTATTTTTGTTAGCAGGAACAACTTGGTATACTACAGATGATCCTTTGAGAGTTCCAGGAACTTTTATGCCAGTTGGGGCATTACTAACGGGCTTTTTAGTGAGTGTATTTGCCTTTGGACGGCAGGAGGACATATTAACATCTAATACCATAGTTATTTGGCCGACAATAGCCGCTATCGTTACAGCTATACCTAACTTCTTTGAAGGTACGGGTGGAAGGGCAGCAAAAGCAAAGCTTCCTAAATTAAAAGATCGCCAAAAAGTTGTAGTTTTATTAGCTTGGTGTATGCTAATTAGTTGTTGGCTTCAGTTTTACTTCGTGATAGATAAATGGTTAAAAGAATATCCTAGTTTACGAGCGGACAACTTTCAGAAAAGCGCTTTTGTCATTAGATTAGAACCACCAGAAAAAAAGCCAAAAACTGGTGATTTGATCTTAGATAAGTTGCAACCCTTAGTTAATCAACAAATTGCCAATAAACCTTGGGCAGATGTAGAAAAATGGTTACTAGAAGCCAATCAACAACTAGGTAACTTGGGGAGAAAAACTATTAATAGTCATCTGGGTAAATCTCAGGAAAGGCTATTATGGCGAGTTGAACCCCGTGTAGTAAATATTAAGTCTGGATATAGGCTCGATATTTTGACAATTTGGGGCGGACCAAGTGCTAATTCTCAAGGATATTACTGGCAAAAATCTTGCTTAATTCAACCCTCTAATTCTGGTAAACAAACAGATAATAAAAATGCCGTTGCCCAGATTACTTGCGATCGCACAAGTAAATTTGTCATTGGTTCTCCACCACCACAACAATAAGGAAAGAAGAAGGAATTACTATGAATGTAATTAGAACTGTTGTCATGGCGAAAAATGTGTTTCAGGAAGTGATCCGCGATCGCATTCTGTACATCATTGGTTTTTATGCAATCATTCTCGCTATTGCTTTCCGGGCAATTCCCGAATTTGCCGGCACTTCCTCTGATAAAATATTTTTAGACTTTGGTTTGGCAACCATGAACGTCATTGGTTTGATTGTGGCTATATTTATCGGTACAGGACTAGTTAACAAGGAAATTGAAAAACGGACGATTTTAGTATTAATTGCCAAACCCATCAGCCGCAGTGAATTTATTGCCAGTAAATATTTAGGATTATCAGCAGTTATAGCTGTCCTAATTACCACAATGACCATCATCTATTTAGGATTTTTGCAATTTAGCAAAGCATCCTATCCAGTTACCAGTATTTTTTTGGCGGTGTTATTCATATTTTTTCAATTATGTTTAATTACGTCCGTAGCCATTACACTAGGAGTTTTTACCAGTTCTCTCATCGCTACAGCCCTAACATTTGCAGTGTATTTAATGGGGAATATTAGTCAAGATTTAGTGGCATTGGGTAAATTAAGTCGTAATCCTGGTATGGAACGCATTACCCAAAGTTTATATTTGATATTGCCCGACTTGTCCAGATTGGATTTAAAGAATGATGCCGTTTACGGTTTACAAGCACTACCTGATACAATCACATTAATTGCCAATGCAGGTTATGGTTTACTTTACAGTTTTATGTTGTTAGCGATCGCTATTCTCATCTTCTTACGACGGGAATTTTAATTATTCACTATGATTAAGATGATTAATTTGATTAAGATGATTAATTAATTGAACATCTCAACAAGTTTAATGTTCATCAGGTTCAATTTTGTTAAAATAATCATTATTTATGATTGATAATTTTTCAATAAATACTTCAGCTAGTCTTATTTCTCCTGATATTTATAATTACCAAGTTCCATCTAATCAACCTTTGAAACTAGGAATTATGGCATCGGGAAATGGTAGTAATTTTGAAGTAATTGCCCAAGCTATTGCTGACGGCAAAATTAATGCTCAAATTCAAGTTTTAATTTACAATAATCCTGGGGCTAAGGCAGCAGTTAGGGCAAAAAATTGGGGCGTAAAGTCTGTATTGTTAAATCATCGTGACTATAAAAATCGGGAAAAATTTGATAGTCAAGTTGTCCAAATATTACAGCAGTATGATGTGGAATTCGTGATTATGGCGGGATGGATGCGATTAGTAACACAAGTTTTAATTGACGCTTTTCCTAATCGGATGATTAATATTCATCCCAGTTTATTACCAAGTTTTAAAGGAGTGCAAGCTGTAGAACAGGCTTTAGTTGCTAAAGTTAAAATCACTGGCTGTACTGTACATCTTGTTTCTTTAGAAGTTGACAGTGGGGAGATTTTAATCCAAGCGGCTGTTCCCGTGCTACCAGATGATACATCAGAAACACTACACGCTAGAATTCAAGTACAAGAGCATCGGATTTTACCAATGGCAATTTCTTTGTTAACAAAAGGGAACAGCTAATACTCCCTTCCCACTAAAAGAATATGGATTAAATGAACCACGAAGGAGCGAAGAACACGAAGGAAGAAGGAAGAAGGAAGAAGATAGGTAATCTTATAATGGGTAGGTAATAGGTAATGACAACTGACAACTGACCAATTACCAATATAATCAATTTGGAAATTTAGGATATTTTTATGCCAATTGTAACTAATCCGATCAAGTTTGGTACAGATGGCTGGAGGGGTGTAATAGGTGAGGAGTTTACCTTTGAACGCCTGGCCTTAGTAGCAACCGTAGCAGCCAAAGTATTACATAACACTTATTTTTCTGAAGTGGGTAACCGGACGATTATTGTCGGTTATGACCGCCGATTTATGGCAGAAGAGTTTGCCCGTGTAGTTGCTAATGCCGTGACTGCAATGGGTTTTGATGTTCTGTTTAGTGAAACTTTTGCACCAACTCCAGCTTATAGTTGGGCGGCTAAAGAACTCAAGGCTTTAGGGGCATTAGTTGTTACAGCCAGTCATAATCCTGGTACATATTTAGGATTAAAAGTTAAAAGTGCTTTTGGTGGTTCTGTGCCACAGGAAGTTACTCAAGAAATAGAAGCTTTATTATCAGAAAAAGTTTTCCCAGCCACGATTCCAGGTAAAGAAAATACCTTTGATCCTTGGCCAAGTTATTGTCAAGCATTAGCGGCTAAAGTTGATATTGACAACATTAAAGAAGTCATTAATTCTGGCAAGTTAACAATATTTGTGGATGTCATGCACGGGGCTGCGGCTGGGGGATTAGCACGATTATTAGGGTCACAAGTCAAGGAAATTAATAGCGAACGTGATCCTCTATTTGAAGGTGGTGCGCCTGAACCCTTACCAAAGTATCTTTCCCGGCTATTTACAGTTATGAAAAACCACCGGGAAACTAATAAAACGGGTTTAACTGTGGGTTTAGTATTTGATGGAGATTGCGATCGCATTGCGGCAGTAGATCAAGATGCTAATTTCCTCAGTTCCCAAATCTTAATTCCCATCTTAATTGACCATCTAACCCTGCGGCGTAACTTTCAGGGCGAAATCGTCAAAACGGTGAGTGGTTCGGACTTAATACCCCGTGTAGCCGCATTACATAACCTTTCCATCCATGAAACGGCAGTAGGTTATAAATACATTGCTGACCGAATGTTAACTACACAGGTATTACTCGGTGGTGAAGAATCCGGTGGCATTGGTTATGGTAGCCATATTCCTGAACGTGATGCTTTATTATCGGCACTTTATGTATTAGAAGCTGTGGTGGAATCGGGGTTAGATTTAGGTGAATATTATCGCTATTTACAACAACAAACTGGTTTTTCATCAGCCTATGATCGGATTGATTTACCTTTAGCAAATATGGAAGTTAGAGGGCGATTATTACAACAGTTACAATCCCAACCTCTCACAGAAATTGCTGGTAAAAAGGTAATGGGTTGTCAAACAATTGATGGTTATAAATTCCGTTTAGCTGATCAAAGTTGGTTAATGATTAGATTTAGCGGAACTGAACCAGTTTTACGTCTTTATTGTGAAGCTGCAACACTAGAAGAAGTTCATAAAACCCTAAATTGGGCGAAAAATTGGGCTGAATCCAATTAATTAATAACTTCAATTCCTAGTCGGTTTTAACCGACTTTAGCTATGAGACAGGGAATAAATTCCCTGGCTATTCTATTCTTGGCTATTCTAGCTATTCTGGGCTTTCAACTGATGTTTTTGCAGTTTGCGGAGGTTTATCTAAATCTGTTTCTTGTTCTAATAATGGAATTATTGTTCCTTGCAAATGATGTATTTTTTGATTATTTACATAATTCATGGCTTCGGGTAATTGTTTACCTCCTAGAGAAAATATACCATATCCTTCTTGCCAACTAAATTTTTGTTGTCCGTCACTTAAAGAATGATTATAATGATAAGCGCTACTGCCTTTTAAGGTTTTCACGAATTCAGCGATAGATAATTTAGGAGGAATGGAAACTACTAAATGAATATGATCTTCAATTCCACCAATGGCATGAATTATACAACCTAAATGATCGGCTTTACCAATTAAATAGCCATATAATATAATTTTTGTTCTATATGATTGGTTATTAAAGGTTTGCGTTTTGGTAGTGGTAAATATGTAGTGATAATAAAATTAGGCACTACAACAAGAATTAT
>JBAXRM010000121.1:0-14307 GCA_037131225.1 Nostocales cyanobacterium ELA583
GTTGCAGCAGGTAAACGGGGTTCTGTCACTGGTTTTACAGGGGCAATTTCTCTAGGATTAACTAAAACTGCTTTAAATAACATTGAATTTACCCAACTATTTTATGCTTTAGTCCAACTTGCTCCCTACTGCGGAACAGGACACAAAACCACTTTTGGACTCGGACAAACCTGCTTGGATTGGGTAGAACCAGAATCCAATACATCTACTGAAATTATCAATAACCTGCTACCAGAACGCATTGAGGAATTGACAACAATATTCGCAGCACAACGTAAACGCATAGGAGGAGAACGCACGGAAAAAATCGCTACAACCTGGGCAACGATTTTAGCCCGCCGGGAAATGGGGGAATCATTACAGGTAATAGCCGAGGATTTAGAAATACCTTACACCACAGCGAAAACCTACGTTAAATTAGCTCGTCGGATGCTCAAAGATGCACAATCCAATGTTTAGCATTTATTTTGAGATACCCAACACTCGCCATTTTTCCCGACTCAGGAAGAAACCAATATTATTAGAGTTAGTGCAAGTCAGTCCAGTTTTTTGGGAAACACACTTAAAGCCGCCATTATTCCAAGTTTGACCATAACCAAGGACAGACTTATTCGGGTCAGCAATGGTATCACTGATACAAAGAATTTCCGGTTTACTTGTTGCAGGTAATAAAAAACCACGTCCCCAGTCAAATTCACAATATCCGGGGTAAGGTTGAGGAGGTATGGGTTTAAGTGAAGTATTGATTTCACAGCGTAAACTATTTGTACTGGTATCACCACCTTCAAGTAGCTCACAGAACATATTGCCACTGGGGGTCTTAAACCCTTTCGGTGCAGCAATACTTACCTGCGATAATGATAAACTCATTATTGAAGTTGAAGCCGCCAGAAAAACTATTTTCTTGATTTGTTTATACATAATTTAACTTACTTGTTATTTATATCTTACTGGGTAAAGTTTATCAGCATTAAAAAATTAATTAACTCATACCATAAGGCGATCGCCCCTAACTCCCCAATCTGCTAAAATTTCCATACAGACAGAGGTAATGTTATGGGTCAAAGCAATGTTAGAAGAATTAGTAGTTAATCAAAACTAAATTCATTTGCTTTTCATTTACGACCCACAAAAAAAGCAACACAACCTACAACATGAATTTTATAAGCACGAAAATGTTTTATGAGAATCTTTTCTAGATCATCATAAGTGTCATTTGTATTGCCAAATATTCCTTTAATATTATATGCACGCATTAATTGTCTAGCAAATAAATTGTGTGATAATCCTTTACCAAGAATGGTGATGGCGCATTTAAAAACCAAAGCCACCACAGGTAATTTAGCAGAACGGGAACAATGGAAATGGACATTAATTAGGGGATTATATGAGAGAGGCTTAACAAAAGAAAAAATTGTTAACCTTTTTAAGATAATTGATAAAATGATGACATTGCCCAAAGAATTGCAACGAGGATTAGTAGCTAAAATCAAACATTTAGAGGAGGAAAATCAAATGCCTTTCATTAGTCCAACAGAAGAATTAGCAATGGAACGAGGGGTAGAAAGGGGAATAGAGCAGGGAGAACAACAACTGATTTTCCGACAACTAAATCGGCGATTTGGTGAAATTGAATCATCATTCATTGAGACAATTCGGACATTATCAATTGAGCAATTAGAATTACTCGGTGAAGCACTCTTGGATTTCTCCTCTATCACAGATTTAGAACAATGGTTAGAAAATAAACCAGAGTCCTAGAAATAATAACCCTACGTTTCACTAACTGTGAGGAACACGAAAACATTTAAAAACCAAAGCCACCACAGGTAATTTAGCAGAACGGGAACAGTGGAAATATTTAATTGGACTACACCTACTCTTCTATAATAACATAAAATCAATATTTTGTTCGTTTCGTCGCTGTAGCCTTCTTTGTTTTCGCTACGCTCAAATACAATTCTGGCTACGCAACTCAACTCACGCGCATTCATGAGTCAGCGCTGTAGACGGGTTTCCCGTCGCAGGCGACTGGCATCCCCACGCTCCTAAGAGTGAGACGTGGGGCTTCTGCTGATTAAGCTAAAATTTGGGTTGTATCTCTGTAGAATCCTCTTGACAACCGTTAATTAACCCCATCACCCATCAATTTTGCTCCTAACACAGATAACGTTAATTATCTGTGTTTGAGGGATTTCTTAGGCCAAAACCGCTGCCGATATCAGGGATGTGAGGATTTCCTAGTTTCAATGCTTAAATAAAAGAATAAACCCCACCGCAAGGCAGGGTTTTGTACGCATTTTTTTGTTATATCTTTATGTTAACTCGATATCAGCAAGAGGTGGCAACCTCGAAGATGGCTGATGTTGCCAATACTGCCCAACTCGTGGCTCTGTGGTTGGCAACTAAACGCAGTAAGGAGTCTCACCGGGCTTATGAGACGGATGTGCGCTATTTTATTGGTTTTCTGTTACAGTCATCACTGGAGTCGGTAAGGCTAAATGATCTTGATCTAAGAACTGTAACTATTAATGATGTCCAGGCGTTTGCCGATTTCTTGGGGACTCATCCGGCGGCGAAAACAGGTAAGCCTTTGTCTGCTGCTAGTCGGGCGAGGAGAATTGCTGCTATCAAAAGTCTGCTGAACTATGGGTGCAAAATTAAATATCTCCAGTTTAATGCGGCGGCGGATACTTTGTTACCGAAACCAAAAGATACCTTAGCAGAACGCATACTGTCGGAAACGGAGGTGATGACGATGGTGGCCTTAACAAGTAATGTGCGCGATCGCTGTTTGATTCAGTTTCTCTATTATACTGGGGCGCGGGTGGGCGAGGTGGGGCTGTTGCGTTGGGCTGATATCCGCCCCAATCGAGATGACCAGGGACAGGTGAGTTTGTTTGACAAGGGGGATAAGTCGCGGACTGTGTTGATTCCCAAGAAATTGTATTCGGCTTTGTTGGCTTTGCGTGCTGCTGATGACACGGGCAAGTCTGCGGTATTTAAAAGTCGCAAGGGTGGTGAACCGTTGCAGCCCCGCCATATCTGGGAAATTGTGGGGGAGGCAGGGCAGAAGGCGGGGATTCAGGGGAAGGTAAGTCCCCACTGGTTAAGGCATTCTCATGCTTCTCATAGTTTAGATAGGGGTGCGCCTGTGCAGTTGGTACAGCAGACTTTGGGGCATACTTCGTTGCAAACTACAAGTAGATATGCACACGCTAAACCAAGCGATAGTAGTGGTCTTTATTTGCCGGGGTAGGTCATTAAGGATAACACCAGTCTACATGAAACCTGGATTTCGTTGACTATATATGGGCTAAAAGTTATCTTACCTTTGTGGATTAGCTAGGTATTGATCCAGATCCTCTTCTAATCTTCTCATCGTATCAATTGCGTCTTGTATTTCCCTGGCAGGGGCAAAGGCAAGGGTGGCATGACTTAGGGGATTCATAATAAAAGTGCGGTGTTGCTCAAGTAATGATATTAAAGCTGTGCTGATATAATTTTTGGGAGTACCATCTGAGTTTTTAGCGTTGATGATTGGTTCCCAAAAGTCATTAGTATCAAGGTCTTTAGCTCTTTCTCGATATTTGACTCGAAGATTCATTTTTTCACAGAAAGATTTTATTTTTACCTCAAATGCTTTGCGTAAATAAACAGCGGCGGCTGTGTGATCGTGGGCTTGCAAATAGTTTTGGGCTTTCTCCAGATATTTTTTGTTTTCAACTAAAATTGGGATTTCGTAATCAATACCTCGTCCTGCATAGAGTTCTATAGTTTTCCAGTCGTTAAAGTGACGCTTTAGCAATTCGTACCATTCTTTGTCATAGGTCATCAAAAAGATTTGATAATCATTGAATTTCTCTTTAAGGATATGAATGATGGGAATACGGTTAGACATATCCAAGCCAATTAGGACATCATCAAGTACAAGTATTTTGAGGGGACTACTGGGATTAGTTTTTAGGGCAGCTAGGTAAATGGAGAGAGCGATCGCTGAAAGTTTGGCTTCGTTAAGAAATTGATGGGGCGAAGTAAAGTTAATTTGGTTAACGTGAACTTGTAGATAAACATTGCCTCCAGTTAAACACTTATTGGGTAAGTCAAATTCCAGTCTATTAAAGTTAAAATCAATAATAATTGAGTTGTCAAATTGATTAAGGATGTCTATAGCTTCGTTTTTGAGTAGTTGTAGGATGCTGTCTAAACCATTATTAAAGTTATCTAATATGCTTTGCAGTTCTTGAATCTTGTTTGTATGTTTAGCACTGCGGGGAATAGGATAATTAATAATTTCTTCCCATTCCTCACTTAGCAATCTATCTGTAAAATTATTGCGAGTATTATTTAGAATTTCTTCTATTAATAGTTTGAATAAATCAATTTCGGAGTTATCCTGTGTCAGGAAATAAACTTTTAGGAGTGATTTGTAATCTAGGCTACCTCTCGTTTTTGCGGCTTGGAGAATTAATGGGGCATCGGTTTCGCGGGTTGTGTCTGACCATTCATAGGTGGTTTCAGGATCATTTTTGGTAGCCCGCATGGAGATTTTGACATGACCGCCATCAGTATCTATGCGGTGAAAGTTACGATAATTAGTAAACTGATAATCCCGTACATGGGAGTCGATAAAAAGTTCAATTGCTTTGAGTAAGGATGATTTACCACTGCCATTTTCACCATAAACAAGTAAGTTTTTGCCTTTTTTCCCCAAGTCGATTTCATGATCTGCGTAGAAGGCGCGAAAGTTTTTAAGGGCAATTTTAGTGATTCTCATTTTAAACCTCGAATGGTACGCACAACGGGGATGCTATCTAAGAAAAATATTCCTACTCTAATTGGGTGATCTTTTTCAAATAGGCGATTAAATATTTCTCGCAATGTTTGGATTTTGTCGCCTTTGATTGTGTCGATATTGGGTAGGTTTGCTGATAGAAGATGACGCATAAAATATGTATCATGTTCATGCAGTTCTTCGGGTAAATATAACTCCATGACTACGGCATCAATGATTTGCTCGAAGTATTTTGTCATGAGTTTATCCATTGACGAATCACCAATGTTAGGAATTTCTTTGAGGGTGGCGGTGAGGTGGAGGACATAGCCTACAAGGGTTTCTATTACTTTTTGTTCTGCTTCAGTGGCTGTGAGGATTGGGATTTGAGAAACATATTGAGCAATAAATCTAACAAATCCACCTTGAATTGTTGGACTAATTTGTGAATAAAACCAAAATATAACTTGACTATTAAGAAGACCTAAAAGCCAAGTTTCTTTAGTTGGTAGTAAATATAAAGTGTTGCCAAGATATGATTTTTTTGTATCGTAAGTAAACTCAGATCTTTGAGCAATATCTGGATAAATAATTTTAGGCTGTTCAAATTCTTGCCAATATGCAATATTATCTTGGATCTCATACCATTGATAACTACCTGCTTTACGTCCACCATCTACACCAGGAGTTAGCCGATCCTTATATTGACTGAGATGTTTTTCAATTGCCGGATATTTTTTAATATCAATACCTCTTTTTGTGAAAATCAAATATAAATCTTGATAATCAACACTCCATCTTTTAACATCACGACCACGAAGCAAAGGTTTAATAATTTCAGCAGAAGAAGAATGTTCAGCAATTAATTTATCTCTTGTTTGGCGATCAATTACAAAAGCTTCATTAAAACCTGTCTTAATCCCATAATAAAATTTACCGTTTACATATTCACCTAAAGGCTTACCAGCATTTCTCAACTTTGCAAACAAATCCAAAACCTGTGTATCTTCCAATCGCCAACCATCAGCTTTCAGTGCAGATTGTGGCATCAAGAAATTTTGGGCATTAAAAACCGTTGGAAACTCATTTAATGCTTCTGTTTGCTGCCAAGATAGTGCTTTTAATTGATTATCCTTACTAGCCTTTTCTTTACTAAATAAAATGATGCTGGGATAAGCAATAGCTGTAAAAACATCCGTATCACCAAAATCAATAAGCTGTTGAATCGTTGTATTTTTGCCAAGAAAGTCGCGTAACTTTTCGCCATAACCCGAACGAAAATATTTATTTGAGCAGATATAACTCAATACACCGCCAGTTTTTAATAATTGATAACCACGCTCAAAGAAATAAACAAACAGATCGGCGACACCTGTAAAGCATTGAAAATTTTTCTTAAATACAGGCTTTAATTCTTTAATTTGTTCCTGTCTCACATAAGGCGGATTACCAATACAAATATCAAAACCGTCTTTAATACCAAACATCCACTCTGGATCAAAAAAGTCTGCGGAAGTATTTTGATTATAAGGATTCCATTGCGCCAAACTATCAGCCAACGCCGCATCTAAACCAATATCCTTTAACAAATCCCTAATTTTATTCCGTAACTCCTCATCACGCTCACGATACTTATCCTTAGTCGCTTTAGATCGGGCTGTGAAATGCTTTTTACGTATCTCTTTTAACTCTTGCTCTTTCTCTATTACCTCATCACTCCGCAAACTCTGATCACTAAACCGAATCAAACTATTCGCCGCCACAAACTTTGTTTCCAAATTTGGTAAAGGCAAAATACCGCTATTATTTCTATTATGATCCACTACCTGTTCAACTATCAGCGCAATAAAACAGCGTAATTTAGCAATCTGTAATGCAATAGGTTGAATATCCACTCCATAAATACAATTCTCTATTAAAAACAACTTACGCCCATAATTTGGGTCATTCATTTTGTCATCAAACGCCTCATTAATCTCAATTAAGCGTCTTTGTCTCTCATCTTTATCCGGGATATAAAAAACCTGATTCGTTTCTTCCTGTACCTTCAGCCGTTGTAACTCTTGCCACTTCAGATTTTTATGATCCAGTTTACTCAAAACATACACCATTTTCTGCAAAATTCCCATAGGAAAAGCTCCCGAACCACAAGCCGGATCAATAATCTTACAATTGTCAATGGCCTCAATTAAAGCTAAAGTCACATCTGGATCATCTTCAAAGGAATTAACCGATGATTGATAATCTAAAAGTAACCTTAACCGTCCATCAAAATCCTGTTCTCTAAACTTTTCCTGTTTACTTTTTAGTTTTTCTTTAAAATAAGCAATCAAACTTTCATCTACCATGTAATTAACAATTTCACGGGGCGTATAAAAAGAACCTGTTTGTTTTCTGGCTGTTGTTTGTGTTTCAGGATTATAAGCCGCTAAAAGATTCTCAAATACTTGTCCTAATAATTCAGGATCAAGCGCCACATCTTCCTCAAAGGGCGTATTTTCAGCAATAGTAAACTTATAGCTTTTAAATATTTCTAATAAACCCCGTACTCGATATTTCTTGCGACTTGTACCAAAATCGGCATTAAGATCCACATCTTGAAAACCATCAAAAAATAATTCATTTGGCACAGATAACACATTAGAAGAATGATTGCTAAACCCATCAATTCTTTTTGCTGTTTCCGGTTTATCCTTTTCTGAAGAAACATCCAAACACTCAAATAAACCACCATTTAAAAAAGGAATATCGTCAAAATAACGATCAATTACCCCATCAGGATCTTGAAAATAATCCTTATAGCGAAATACATTATGTACCATGTGCTGGGAATTACGACCGCCGGAACTATCTTTAATAAATTTGCGTTTATCTTCGGTATTTAATGTGGCAAAAAACAAGTTTTGTAAAATCGCTTTGTAATAGGTGCTTTCCTGGGGTTCTACACTTTTGAGAATAGAATCAATATCAGTTTTATTAAATAATTGATTAGGAACTAGACCTTTTTCTTTAAGAAACCAAACAAACATTAACCGCGTAATTAACCTAATTAAACTTTCTTGATTATTCTTAGCATCCTTGGGAAAAACCACTTGTTTACAAGCATGAAAATACCAAGCTGAAACCTCTTGATAAAATTGTTTATTTAACAAACTAACATCAAGTACCTTTTGCCAGTATTGATATAATTTAGCAAAAGAATCTACCCGATCTTTACCTTGTTTGGGAATTGCCAACTCTGCTAAAATACGTTGATGTCCTGAATGTGGTTGTTTAATATCAATATCTCTTAATAGAGTTACTTTTCCCGCTTTTTCACCTTCACGATTATCCTTATATTTTAATCTTTCAGTATTGGCAAATGCTAGATAATCACCATACTTAAAAATAATAACTACAGGAGTATAACAAAACTCCCGATTAAAAGCCCGTGATATTTCTGCTAAATGCGATCGCGTTGGTAATTGTCCATGATCACGATTTAAAGTTACCCCAAAAATCAAAATTCCATCATAATCTGATTTAATGTTATCAATCTCTAAACTTTGATTCCCTCTAAAAGCTGCATCATCTACTAACCCAACAAAATAAACATCATTAATTAACCTAAAAGCCTCATTATCTTTATAAGTATTCTGTAATATTTTTTTTGCCGAAACCGGCTTATCATCTACATAATTAATCGGTACATTTAGATTTGACTTACCAAAAAACTCCTTTAAAGCAGGTAAAAAATCTATTTCATTAAATCTTGTTAGTTGCATAGTTAGTTCCATAATTAGTTAATCCGTGCAATCTGTGTAATCCGTAAAATCCGTGATTCTGATTTTATACCGTTACTAAAACCCAACTGATTAAATCGAAATTATTAAGCTGATATTTACCATCAAATGTAACATTTTGCTTAATCCTACTTATAGAAGCCTTATTACCTTTTTTTAAGCCTTGCAAAATTCCCAGCGTTTCATTACCCATTGTTTCTTTGATAGAACCATCTTCCATTTCCTCAGTTTGCACTGCTTGACTGCTTAACCAAGTTTTAAGCGCGTTCACCAACTCTGCAATTACCACCGCCTCACCACGATCAATTGCATCAGGTACAAAACGCTCCTTGTCCTTATACAAGGTTAGCAAATCTAAAACTTCCTTTTGATTTTTTAAAATTAACTTGCCTGATTTATCAATGTAAATTAAATCAAACACCTGATATTGATGATCTAATTTCTTAGCTGGTTTCGCAGGATACCCCAACAAAGCAATGATGCCATCATTCAAATCAACACTAGCACCAGATTTCCGCTCTGCTGCAAATCCCGTATATACACCCTTTGGCATTTGGCGATATTTATCCTTGTCACGATTAAATTCTGCCAATAAATCCTGACGATATCGCTCCAAAGACAAACTATCAAAGCCTAACCCTTGCTCGCTTACTTCAATATCATCCCAAGTGACTTGCATTTGCTGCATCATCAAATTATTCATCTTTTGATCAAATTCTTCATCATGAACCATCTTGGCAAAGCTATCAGAAAATTGATGATCTACTTCTGCTCCTGCTAACTTCATGGCTGCCATACGCTGCTCAATTCTTCCTTGCAAATTGAGATAGGAATTAATATTGTCTGATGGCCAGAAGTTAATCCCAAAAATTTGTTGATTAGGACTACCCAAGCGATCAATCCTTCCCATGCGTTGGATAATTCGTACAGGATTCCAATGAATATCGTAATTAATCACCATATCAGCATCTTGCAAATTTTGTCCCTCACTGAGAGCATCCGTAGCAATCAAGATATCAATAGGATTATTTAGCTTTTGATACGTTTCAGGGTGATTATCTCTAACCCATTCTTGCCATTCTGCAAAAGCTTCTAACCCTTGTTTCTCAGAGTTAAAAGACCATTCTTTTTCACAAAATAGCTTGGTATATGGTGCAAATCTCTCTAAAATTGCCTCCATTTTCTGTTTATGTTGGCTATCATCTGAGTATGAATCTGTTCCCGATGCGATCGCCATCTTTTCAAAACCTCTAGCTCGAAGCTGATTAAACAAATACATCGCCGTATCACGATATACTGTAAAAATTACCACTTTTTGATTATGGTTATTTACTCCTGACTTGCGCTTTTTGATAATTTCTTCAATTAGTTTCTCCAACTTATCATCACAGGATTTAAACTGATTGGGCTTCTTAATTTCTTTATCAATTTTGATATCAAACTTTTGCAAATTGACAGAAAGCTTATCGAGAGCATCTAAATCTTTTTTTAGATCCTCCTTAAATTTATCCAAATTACCAGCTTGATCAATTTCCGCGATACTAATGGGGCGTTTTTTACCTAACGTATATTGTTCAACTGCTTCAGTAAAATCATCATCATTTTCATCATTTTCTAAATCATGAACATCATTTTCTAATAATGCTGTTTTTACCTTGTTTGCTTGATATGCTTTAATCTTATCTAAAGCATTTTGATGATGGTCTTTGATTTTCTCAACCGTTGAGTAAAAAGAAAACCAAGAAGACTCCAATCGCTTCACCATCAAGATATAAATCATCTTAACTAGAAAGCGATCGCGTGACTTTTCATCCCGTAATATATCTTTC
This sequence comes from Nostocales cyanobacterium ELA583, assembly GCA_037131225.1. Taxonomy (GTDB): domain Bacteria; phylum Cyanobacteriota; class Cyanobacteriia; order Cyanobacteriales; family Nostocaceae; genus Dolichospermum. The sequence continues at coordinate 10,386 of JBAXRM010000121.1, forward strand.
TTAGCATCTTTTTTATTATCTGATTCATCATCCCAATAAAAGGCTGGCTGATATCCTGATAGCATCGGTGGAAAATGCTCAAACAATTCCTCAAAGGTTTCAAAATTACCAAGCTGATGTGGTGTCACAAATAAATTTTTAGGCTTTGTCTTGGTAGGAAATACTAAGTTTGTCTGCTGACCTTCCACCATTTTTCGAGTTCTGGCAACTAATAGAGAATCTGTTAACCTAAAAAAATCATTGTCTGAAAGCTTTTTAATAAAATTCCCGATTTGAGGTTTGGCATCTCTGCGCCACTCATTAAATATAGTCTGTGCTTGTTTAAAGGAATAATCAATATTTCTTACACCTAATTTTGCGTCATAGCCATGCACATCACCTTGAACCATTAATTTAAATTGATTTCTGACATCGTTCAGGGAATTATTAATGGGAGTTGCTGATATGAGCAAAACTTTGATATCTTGATTCTTTTTTAAAATATTATCAACTAAAAATTTATAACGATTAGATTTATCATTTCTCAAGTTATGACTTTCATCAATTACAATTAACTTGGGCTTGTCATCACAAAAAAACTTATCAGCGCGATCATTATAGGAATTTAGGCGATCGCTATTCATATCGGTATGAAAACGAATGAAAAATTTAAGCTTATCGGTTTCAAATTTTGATGCTTGATCTTCCTTATAGCGTCTCCAGTTACTCTCTAATTTTTTGGGGCAAAGTAATATAACTTCTCGTCCTTGCATCTGAAAAAATTTCATCACAGCCAAGGCACTCCAAGTTTTTCCTAAACCTACCGCATCTGCTAAAATAGCTCCATCATATTTCTGGAGCATCCGAATCAGACTCAGAACACCTTTTTTTTGAAAGTCATAAAGTGCAGTAAAAATAGCAGTATTTTCTAATCTACCAACTTGACGATTAAAGTCTGGATCATTCTCAATTTCCAAAACTTGATTACCAAATAACTCAAATAATATCTTGTAGTAAATATCTCTGGGAGTATATTTAATAAATATTTTTTCAATTTCCTGAATTAGATATTGCTTAAAATCTACCTTTTTAGTTGTTCCATCTTTCAACAAGAGAGTTTTTTCTTGATGAGCTTGAGGCTTATACCAAAGTGAATCAAACCATTTTACCAACTCTTTATATTGATGATTATTTCCCGTTTCAGCAATATTCAATTCTAAATTATTTGTATGCTTTCGGCCAATTCCAGCTTCAGTTAAGTTGGAACTACCAGAAATAAAATACTTGTTGCGATCGTCATCCTTAAATGGCTCAAATAAGTAACACTTAGCATGACAAAAATTCGGCTCTAAAGTTTTTGCTTTAACCTTGTCCTGTTTCAAAAACATCACAGCTTCCTGTGCCAAAAGACTAAGATTCAGAGCCGCTTCAATGGTAATATTTTCATTTAGTAAATCTAACGGTCTATTCTCAATTTGATCTAAGTTAACAATATCCCCAAGCACTAATCGAAATTTAGCAATTTTATGATTAATTTCCTGAGAAAGATAAGCTAAAGCCCCAACAGTAAAATAACCTGTAACAATATCTACAGTACCTTCTTCTGTATATTTTTTAATCCACTCATGAACTTTCCTATATTTTTCATTGTCTAATATCATTTAGCGTTGCTTTGTAAAGGGGGTAAGTCTCGTAAGTGCGTTATTAGAAGTAAGTAATAAAGCAAAATTAATTATACTCCTATTTGACTTTATACCTCATTTTGCGGGTAATCCAGAAAAAATCGGATAAGGTATTGTTACAAGTGACTACACAAAAGTGCCATTTCGTTGAATTAGAGGAGTGGGTGCGTTAATAGGGGCAATTTTTGTCGATTTTCCAGGCGAACTGCTTGCAGCAGCGCTTTGCTATCGCTCTCTATCAAGATTTCCCCTAAGAAAATTCTGCACAGTTTTCGCAATCCCAGTTTTCCCCAGCCTGATTTTTTCCCCCAAGAAAATTCGTATAATAAATAGTTAGGCGGAGTTGAATAACCAGTAATATTGATATGGATGAAGATGCACTGTTTAAAGCACTAAAGCGACAGACTAAAGCAACTTTGCTTGAGTTGTTGCACTCAGCATATTACGAAATAAATACTCAACAAAGAAGGCATATTTTTGGCGGACTGATGAAGGAGTCTAAGCTATCAAAAAACTCAGCGCAAGACATTATAAGGGAATTAGAAAACTTCTATAAAGACTCATTAGCTAGGGTATACTATGCGTCCTTTGATATTAATTCTAAGAACTTTTCCCATATTCCTGAAAAAACAGAAGAATGGTTTGAGAAGCTAGGCGAACTTTTGCAATCTAGTACCCAGTTAACAAAACAGAAAGAACATACATCTGCTGTGAAATCTTTTAAGATTCTCTACGAACTGATTGAGAAAATGGAAGATGGTGAAGAAATTATCTTTGCTGATGAATATGGTAGTTGGATGATTCCTGGTAATGAGCAGGAATTTCTGGATGCTTATATTTCGTCATTAGCTGAAGTTAAAACACCAGAGGAATATACGAAAATAGTGATACCTTTAATAAAAAGAGATAGCTATGCGTCATTTTGCAATAAAATCTATTCACTAGCATTAAAGCATAGCAATAAGGAGCAAGAGAAATATTTAATGGAGGCAATCAAAGAACAAAATATTAAGATTGAATCAAGCCGATAGATGGTTTAGATATCCCTAAAGATCCTCATTCACCCACATTCAGCATGACTAAATATACTCAAAATATTTTTCCCAGCAAATTATTTTTATTTTGGTTATTTTGTCAAAAAAAGAATTTCATAAAACAACTAAAACCCAATCATAATAAAAACATTTCCCCCAAGGAAACTCAACGATTCTCAAACCCCGACAAATCAAACAACGACAATTGCCCCACAGAAACATTACCCTTACCACCACGATGATAACTAAGATGACATTTTGGACATAAAGCTACTAGATTTTCGGGTCTGTTGTCTGATGGGTTTCTATTCCAATGATGAACTTGTAGGTGGGTACAACGTTGGGGGTTTTTATCGGGGGGTAATGAGCGATCACATTTTTGACAACGCCAATCTGATTTTTCCTTGATGGATTTAGCTAATTGTTTCCAGTATTTTGGGTATACCATGATAGCTATTGAATCTTAATATCAGCACTTTACTATTATTAAATAATAACATTTTTGTTGATAAATATACCAATAAATTACTATCCTTTGCTATTATTAGGATTTTATTAATGTTTTTGATAAATAGATATATGGGGTATAATTGCAATATTGCTTTACTTGACAATTATGACAAATAATATTCAAAATCCTCAACTCCAGTATATCCCCAATGTTAATTAAACCTCAAATTAAAACTCCAGATAAATTACCGTTTTTAGAAAAATTATGTTGGCAAAGAGAAGATATAGAAAATCTTACTCCTTTAGAAATGCTGAGAATATATGAACGAGGGTGGCACTACCGGGGAGTTTTAGGCGACTTGAGCCAAATAGAAGCCTTATTTGTGCAACAATTAGCTCAATATTATCATTCATGGTTAGGAGCAAAAATGTTTGAAAGGGAATTTCATCAAAAAATTTTAATTGTTCTTAATCAATTAAATGCTAATTTTTTATTAGAGTGTGGCGCATATTTTGGCGGTGGGACTCTGGTTAGTTTAAATCATGGGGAATATAGATTAAGCAAGGATATAGATTTTCTCTGTTCCACTGGTACTGGCTACCGATTACTACGCCAAAAAATAGCTGAAAATCAATATAATGCCCTTTTTAATACTCAAAATAACCTCAACCTACCCGGAGAAATTAAAGCTGACCAGTACGGAGTAAGATTTGCCATTATTGTTGATGAAACTCTGATTAAATTTGAGATAATTATGGAAGGACGGATTGAATTGG
>JBAXRM010000122.1:0-14192 GCA_037131225.1 Nostocales cyanobacterium ELA583
ATTGTCAGTAACTCAGGGCTAAAGCCACTGAGCTTGTAAGAGTAATCAAGCAAGCTATACTGACCAGACCACCCTGAGCGACTTGCCCTGACTTGTGCCGAGCGAAGTCGAGGTAGCGATGTCGAAGGGTAGTCGAAGGGTAGCCGTTATTTGAGTCAAGACACCGGAGAATGCGACGCTAGTTTTCCGCTCTATCGTTTGTAATTAAACAGTTTTAAAGTCACTGAAACAGTGTTGCAAGCTCAAGCAAGCTCAAATAACAAGGTCGAAGCGAACATCACCTGAGAAATCAGAGAGGCAGAAATGTCAAATTACACATTAGTTCTCGACACAAACAAACAACCTTTAAGCCCTTGTCATCCCTCGGTAGCAAGGAAATTATTGGATTCTGGAAAAGCTGCTTTATTTAGGAAGTATCCCTTTACTATCATCTTAAACAAGTCATGCTTAGATGTTGTTAACCAAGCAATAGAACTCAAAATAGATCCTGGTTCCAAAACTACGGGCATAGCATTGGTTCAGAGAGAGAAAATCATTTTTGGTGCAGAACTTTCTCATCGAGGAAATACAATTAAAGCGTCTCTAGAATCCCGTCGCTCACTCCGCAGGGGGAGACGAAACCACCATACTCGCTATCGTCCAGCCAGATTCTTGAATAGAACCAGAACAAAAAATTGGTTAGCTCCAAGTTTGCAGCATCGTGTTGAGACTACTTTAACTTGGGTTAACAAACTCATTAAGTTTGCTCCCATCACAAGCATATCTCAAGAGCTTGTCAGGTTTGACTTGCAACAAATAGACAATCCAGAAATATCAGGTATTGAATATCAGCAAGGCACTTTGTCCGGGTACGAAGTCCGTGAGTATCTAATTGAGAAATGGAAGAGAAAATGTGCTTACTGTGGGATTGAAAATGTTCCCTTGCAAGTTGAGCATATTCATCCTAAAGCCAGAGGTGGCACTAATCGGATTTCTAATCTTTGTCTTGCTTGCCAGAAGTGCAATATCAAAAAAGGCACTCAGGATATTAAAGACTTCCTGGCTAAGAAACCGGATCTTCTCAAATGTATTCTCGCACAAGCAAAAAGACCTTTAAAAGATGCGGCGGCTGTCAACTCTACCCGTTGGGCATTGTTTAGCCGACTTCAAGAAACTGGCTTACCCCTTTCCACTGGTTCTGGTGGTCAAACTAAGTTCAACCGAACTAGATTAAAGTTTCCTAAAACTCATTGGCTAGATGCTGCTTGTGTTGGACAAATTGGAGAATTGGAAATTTTAACGAACAAGCCTTTGCTAATCAAAGCAACAGGGCATGGGACTCGTCAAATGTGTCGGACTGACAAGTTTGGTTTTCCATCTCGATATGTGCCGAGAATTAAATTTGTTAAAGGTTTTCAGACCAGTGATATTGTGAAAGCAATTGTTACTACTGGGAAGAAAATCGGTAAATATATTGGTCGTGTTGCAGTTAGAGCAACAGGTTCTTTCAATATTTCTGCATCAAAATTAGTTCAGGGTATTAGTTATAAATACTGCAAAATCATTCACCGCAAAGATGGCTATGATTACGCATTTTAAGATTGACGGGGATTAAAATCCCTTGAGTCGCTTCCCTCTGGCCCCTAAAGGGACTGAGTTTCCCACTTCCCACGAGGTTTTATGAAATTTAGCAAATTATCTGTAATTTTATCTGGGATAGCCACTCCTTTAATTTTGATCCTGAGTGGTTGTAGTGATGAACCACAAAATAATACAAAGAATCCCGTTAGCACCCCCCAAGGACAAGTTACTCGCGTTCTCTGGAATCGCATTAAAAGCCGTGGACAGCTTGTTTGTGGGACTAGCGGTGAACTACCCGGATTTAGTTTTGTGGGGACTGATGGCAAATATAGCGGTATTGACGTTGATATTTGTCGGGCTATAGCAGCCGCAGTATTTGATAATCCTGATGCTGTAGAATACCGCAATCTCAATGCTAAAGAGCGATTTACAGCTTTGCAAACTGGAGAAATAGATATTCTCAGTCGCAATACTAGCTGGACTTTTAGCCGCGCAACTTCCCAAGGTTTAGATTTTGCACCTGTAGTATTTTACGATGGTCAAGCTGTCATGGTTCGCAAAAATAGCAATATTAAATCTATCAAAGACCTAAAAGACAAAGCTATTTGTGTGCAAACTGGAACTACCACTGAACAGAATTTAGCAGACCAAATGCGGAAACGAGGTATTACTTATAAACCCGTTGTTTTTGAAGATGTGAATGTTACCTTTGCCACTTATGCAGAAGGACGTTGTGATGCTGTGACAACAGACCGTTCTGGGTTGATTTCTCGACGCACAACCCTACCCAAACCAGAAGATAACGTGATTTTAGATGATGTTATTTCTTCTGAACCCCTTGCGCCAGCAGTTGCTAAAGGCGACGCTAAGTGGAGTGATATAGTGAAATGGACTGTTTATGCTTTGGTAAAAGCAGAAGAATTGGGAATTAATTCTCAAAATTTAGCAGAGTTTGCAAATAGTAAAGATCCCGATATTAAACGTTTTTTAGGAACAGAAGGAAACCTGGGAGAAGGAATTGGTTTGACAAATGATTTTGCTGCCAGGATAGTAAAACACGTTGGTAATTATGGCGAAATTTATGATCGCAATTTGGGAACAAAGACCAAGATAAATCTTCCTCGTGGTCAAAATCAACTGGGAATAAAAGGGGGATTACTCTATTCTCCACCTTTCCGCTAAGAAATATTGGGCGACTAGAAGTCACTACTACACAAGCAAAGTCCACACTATGGCTAACGCCACGCTACGCTATCGACAGGCTCAGTGACCACCTTCGTGGACTAATACAAATAATATAAAATCAGAGATTTATTAACCTGCGAAGGCAGGTTTTGTCTGTGTGGTTCCGCGACTTCTAGTCGCCCGGAGTACAATAAATTAAACCAATGACTAATTCTAAACTTCCTTTATGGCGTGATAATCGGTTTTGGCAAAATGCTATCCAGATAGTTTTTGTATTTTTAGCAGTATTGATAGTTATGATTTTGTGGGGGAATGTCAGACGAAATTTACAGCAATTAGGAATTCAATTTGGCTTTAATTTTCTCAAGCAACAAGCATCTTTCGATATTGGTGAAACTCTCATTAACTATAAACCAACGGATGCTTATAATTACGCTTTATTAGTCGGATTAATTAATTCCCTACGAATAGCAGTTATGGGAATTGTTTTTACCACAATTGTGGGAATTACTGCGGGAATTGCGCGACTGTCAGATAATTGGTTAGTGAGAAATATTACTGTAGTTTATGTAGAAGTTTTTCGGAATACACCATTATTATTGCAGTTGCTATTTTGGTACTTTGCGGTTTTCTTGAGTTTTCCCAAAGCCGAAAATAAAAGTTCATTTTTAGGTTTTGCTAACTTTAGTCAAAACGGAATTGAACTTCCTTGGTTTACCTTGTCTCCAGAGTTTTCTAGTTTGTTATTGGGGTTGACTTTTTACACAGGTGCATTTATTGCGGAAATTGTCCGAGGGGGAATTCAATCAGTACCAAAAGGACAAATAGAAGCAGCCAAATCCTTGGGATTAAAACCAGGTTTAGCAATGCGATTGGTGATTTTTCCCCAAGCTTTGCGGGTGATTATTCCCCCGTTAACCAGTCAATATTTAAATTTAACAAAAAATTCCAGTTTAGCGATCGCAATCGGTTATCCTGATATTTATTTTGTGGCTTCTACCACTTTTAACCAAACTGGGAAAGCTGTAGAAGTGATGCTGTTAATTATGATTACCTATCTGACTTTGAGTTTAATGATTTCTTTCACAATGAATTTATTTAATCGTTCTGTGCAAATTAAGGAAAGATAAAAAGAATAACCCCACCCCCTCCCCGCTCTTCGAGAGCTCTTCGAGAGGGGGCTATGATATACCTGATACTTTTAGGAAATACTATGATGATTAAACTTACTTGGTTAAGAAAAAATCTCTTTAATAATTGGTACAATAGTTTATTAACTGTTGTTTGTTTCATATTCCTATTTTGGCTAGTTCAAGGATTTTTTACTTGGTTAATTACTAAAGCACAATGGCAAGTAATCCAAGTTAATTTACAGTTATTTTTAGTAGGAAGATTTCCTCAAAGTTTATCTTGGCGGATTTGGGTTGTTTTGGGAATATCTACAACTTTAACGGCAATTACTGGGGGTATATTCACCAAAAAAGCCATATTTACAAAATACAATTCTCTGATTTCTGGTGTTATTATTAGCGTTTTATTATTTATTGTCCCAATACCAGTAATAAACCGTTTATGGTTATTATTAATTACAGGTTTAATCTTTACAGGTTTGATAATTGGTCAAAAATTTACTAAAATTATTACACCTTGGCTTTCGCTAATCTGGTTATTATCTTTTCCCATAATTATCTGGTTAATTGGTGGAGGTTTAGGATTACAACCTGTATCAACAAGTCTATGGAATGGGTTATTACTTACCCTATTAATGGCAATAATTAGTATTGTTCTTTCCTTCCCTATGGGAGTTTTACTCGCATTAGGAAGAACAAGTAATTTACCTGTAGTGCGGTGGTTTTCTATTCTTTATATTGAAATTGTCAGAGGATTACCATTAATTGGAATTTTGTTTTTAGCCCAAGTCATGTTACCCTTATTCTTACCAGCAGACTTACGTTTAGATAGATTACTCAGAGGAATTACCGGATTAATATTATTTAGTGCAGCATACATGGCTGAAAATGTGCGCGGGGGATTACAAGCAATTCCCAGAGGACAAATAGAAGCAGCCAAAGCACTAGGATTAAATACACCTTTAGTCTTAATATTAGTAATATTACCCCAAGCCTTACGCGCAGTTATTCCGGCAATTGTCGGTCAATTTATTGGCTTATTTAAAGACACCTCACTATTATCATTAGTGGGATTAGTAGAATTAACAGGAATGGCACGCTCTATATTAGCACAACCGCAATTTTTAGGTAGATATGCAGAAGTATATTTATTTATTGGTTTGATTTATTGGCTATTTTGTTATTCTATGTCCTTAGCTGCCAAAAACCTAGAAAAACAATTAACAACGTAGGTTGGGGAGCCATCGTCTTGGACGGGTTTCCCGGCTTGTGACGAATGGCATTTGACGTAAGGAAACCCAACATTTATTAAGACTATTAAAATAGGAGTAATTTATGACAGAATCAAAACCCATAATAATTGCCGAAGATGTTCATAAATGGTATGGTAAATTTCATGTTCTCCAAGGTGTCAGCTTAACCGTAGAACGAGGAGAAGTCGTTGTTTTAATGGGACCTTCTGGTTCAGGAAAATCAACCTTTATTAGAACATTTAACGCGTTAGAAGAATATCAACAGGGAATTATTACCATTGACGGAATTACAATCAGTCATGATTTAAGAAATATTGAAACCATTCGGAAAGAAGTGGGAATGGTATTTCAGCAATTTAACTTATTTCCCCATTTAACAGTTTTAGAAAATATCACATTAGCACCAATATATGTCCGCAAAATCTCCAAAGTTAAAGCAGAAGCATTAGCAATGCAATTATTAGAAAGAGTGGGAATTTTAGCACAAGCGCAAAAATATCCAGGACAGTTATCTGGTGGACAACAACAACGAGTAGCCATAGCGCGTGCATTAGCAATGCAGCCAAAAATCATGTTATTTGATGAACCGACATCAGCATTAGATCCAGAAATGGTCAGAGAAGTTTTAGACGTAATGCGAAATTTAGCTAGTGAAGGAATGACAATGGTAGTTGTTACCCATGAAGTCGGATTTGCGCGGGAAGTTGCTGATAGAGTAGTGCTAATGGATAGCGGTTTGTTAGTTGAATCCTCTACCCCCGATACCTTTTTTACTAATCCCAAAGAAGAGAGAACCAGAAAATTTTTATCACAAATTCTTTAAATAAAAAAAGAAAATAATTTTTATTCTTTCCTATCTTCTTCATTTCTTTCTTCGTGTCCTTCGTTCCTTCGTGGTTCATTCAATCCATATTCCTTAAAAGAGTTGACCAAATTATTAATTCACCTTGTTCACCACCAGCGGCTAATAATTGTCCTTGAGGATGCCAAGATAGAGTAGAAAAACCTGCTAAGGTGTCAGTAAAAATTTGTGATACTTCTTTGTTTTCATCCCACAAACACAACCAACCGTCAGCGCCAGCAGAAGCGAGAATAAAGCTTTGAGGTGCAAAAGATATTGCTTGAATAATATCCACATGATTGGTTAATACTTGCGCTTCCCAACCCACAGATTCATCTGCGGACTTTTCCCATAAAACTATGCCCTCAACACTGGAAACAGCCAGCAGTGGCGCACCAGTGGATGTTTTTAGTTCTGACCATGCGAGATGACGAATTTTCCCCGGAAAGCCGCGCATGACCCAAGGATCAGGGTTTTCCCATTGTAAAACAGTGAGAGTCCGATCCATATTTCCAGATGCTAAATATTCACCATCACTAGACCAAGCCATTGCTGTACTGACGGTAGACATTGCAAGTATAAATGGTTCTTCATCCCAATCTTGAGTAGACCAAATTTTCACCCCTTTATAGCCATTAATAGCCAAATATTTGCCATCTTTGCGCCAATCAATTCCCAAAATTGAGGAATCATTAAAATTTAGAGTAACCACAATTTCTGATGTATCTGCATCCCAAATTTGCACATAACGTCCTAAACTAAAAGCTAGTTGATTATTAGTATGATTCCATGCTAATTGATCAACCCAAATAGGGGCATTTTCTAATGTGCTAATTAACTGATTTTCGCACCAAATTTTTACTTTTCCATCTTGTCCACCAATAGCTAAATATTTACTATCATGGGAAAAAGCTAAACAATTTACTGCTTTATTTGTGGCAGATTGCAAGCTTGTTAATTCGTCATTTTCCCATAAAACAACTTCTCCAGCCGCAGAACTAGCTGCGAGTATTTCACCTTGAGGAGACCAAGTTAAAGCGGTGACATAATCTGCAAGTTTTGTGGAATAATGTTTTGTAAATTCTGAAGATGCACTGATTGTTAAGTTCATAGTTTATTTAGAGCTTGTTGAAAAAATCTTTTTGTTAGGGCTAGGAGTCACCGAATCAGTAGGGGCGTATAGCACAGCAATACGCCCCTACTGAACCACGTTCGCGGAGCGTCCCGTTAGGGATAGGAGCGAAGGACACGAAGGAAGAAGGAAGAATTGGGAAATTAGCCCTCGAATTTACGCGGTTATTTTTAGTTAAAATGCAAGGGTTTTAAACATTTATTGTTAATAATCTTACACTTTTTTGCGTGTAAAACCCTATAAACTTTTATCTAGCAATGCTTTTGCTTTCTTTTTTGCAAGCCCTATTTATTTTCTCTTTTTTTCAGATTCCTAAATTCCTCAATAAATCAGGTAGGGTGGGCATTACCCACCAAAACCATATCTAACTCATGCAAGCAAAAAAATCTTGTTTCAATTTAGCTTCATCTAAATTTCTACCAATAAATACAAGTTCATTTTTACGTTTTTCATTGACTTTCCAAGGTCTATCAGCTTTACCATCAAATATCATGTGGACACCTTGGAAAACAAAACGATCATCTGAATCTTGAATATTTAGAATCCCTTTCATTCTGAAGATATCTGTCCCTTGAGTTCTGAGTAATTCTGTCATCCAGGCATTGATTTTTTCACCATTTATAGTTCCTTCTGCAACTATAGCCACAGAATAAACACTTTCATCATGAACATGAGCATCTTCTCCTAAGAAATTAGGATCAATTTCTAAAGCATGATTTAAATCAAATGCTTTTACTCCTAGTAAAGCTGACATTGCTAATTCAGAATTATGAGTGCGATGAATTTTTGCCATTGCATTCATTGACCGAATGCGGGTTTCTAATTCATCTAAAACTTCTGGTGTTACTAAATCAGTTTTATTCAATAAAATCACATCAGCAAAAGCAATTTGTTCTTGGGCTTCGTCTGCTTCCCAATGTTGCCAAATATGTTTAACATCAACAACTGTAACTACTGCATCTAATGACAATTGATTTTGTAAATCTTCATCCACAAAAAACGTTTGAATTACAGGTGCAGGATCAGCTAATCCGGTCGTTTCAATGACTAAATGATCAAATTTATCTCGGCGTTTCATTAAGTTGCCAATAATGCGAATTAAATCACCACGTACTGTACAACAAATACAGCCATTGTTCATTTCAAATATTTCTTCGTCTGCATCAATTACCAATTGATTATCAATCCCTACTTCGCCAAATTCATTAACAATAACGGCAACTTTTTTACCGTGTTCATAGGTCAAAATATGATTTAATAGAGTAGTTTTACCTGCACCTAAATAGCCTGTTAAAACGGTTACTGGTACTGGATTGAATGTTTCGGAAGTCATCATAGTTGGTCAATTCACTTATTTTAGGAGCAGGGTAGCCAAATTATAGCTTAAAATCCCTTAAGATTAGAACATATAGTAGGGGCAAACGGCCGTTTACCCCTACAGGATTCAGGAATAAAACCCTCTTTGAGTCGGAGTTTCATAAGTAATTAATTGGTATTCTAACTACTCTATCTACGACTCCCTATGCTATTAGTTTAGCTATCTTTGCTATATACCAATAGGTTTTTGTATGCTTCAATCTTGTGCATTTTTCCCTGTTTAACAAATAATTCAATCATTGGTTCGGCATGACCCCAACCAATTGATTTTGTGTAAAAGAGAATTTTTCCACCTGGGTTCAATTTACTTAAAAAAAGTTCAACCAGAGATTCTTCATTGTGATGGAGCAAAGGTGCTTCTTCAGGCATATAAAATTCGCCTAGATGAAACAGAGAAATTACATCTAGCATGGGTAGAGAACGATCTGTGAGAGTGAATATATCTGTACAGATAACCTTGTAATACTTAGCTAGTAACCGATCTTTAAGGGATAGCCGTATATATTCCTGATGTTCGGGTGCAGAAGCAGTAATGCCAATAATTTCATTAGGTTGATCAAATTTCTGATTTTCTAATCCTAAAATATGATGAGAACCTGTACCAAAATGGAATATATTCTGGTTTTGAATATTATGCTTTTGCAAATATTCTACAAATTCTAAATCACATGGACAACGATCTGGTTGTAATTCCCAAGATGATTTTTCGCGGTAGTAATCAGCCCCAACCCATTGAGGTAAAACAGGACGAGAAAAACTCAAGAAGTAATAAAGTCTTGCTAATTGGCGATTTGTAAAAACTATGTCACGAACTGTTTTTCTAACACTGGAAACCATAAATAAACCTCAATAGTTTTAGAAAGGTGATTTTGAGATGTTGGATATAAAGCTGATTAAGGTAGATACTAAAAATATTAACTGTTTTCAAAAGTCAGCACCAAAATCCCCGAAAACTTTTTTATCTGAATACCCAAAAATACTGGGTGCTGAGTTTTTATAACTTAGGTAAGTTTAGCATAGGAAAAATAAAGCTAACATCAAGTACAGATGAAAGTTTAGAGAACTTTTGCTATGTGTGAGAATCTTTAATAATTTTTTCTTGTTTTCTCGTTCCCATACTCTAGAAGGCTCTGCCTTTAATAACAGCAACAGGCAGAGCCTCTGTGATAACATTCCTAGTCAGAGACTAGGAACGAGATTTTATGCTTCAATAACTACGCGCAAATTACCACGTTTTTTGGCTACCCGACAAGCAGTAGTGCTACCAACTCGCTCAAATTCTAAATCTAAAATTGTCCCCCCAACCCGTAAATTATGAAAGGATAAACGATTGATGGATTTTGGTAAAGCTGGGTCAATAATTCGCAAACAATTATTTTGCGCGTCAGGGACTAAATTCACCATCATTTGCAAGAGTTGGAAAATACTCCCTGTAGCCCAAGCTTGGGGACTACAAGCAACGGGATACTGTACGGGAGTATTATCACCGTTCATTTCGTAGCCACAAAATAGTTCTGGGGGGCGTTGATAGGATTGTTTACTGGTCATATTAAATAACCCTTGAAATAATTCCAAAGATTGATCTATTAAACCGAGCGATCGCAATCCCATGGCAATCATAGAATTATCATGAGGCCAAACTGAACCAATGTGATAACCCATAGGATTATATGCCGGTGACAAACTACTTAAAGTTCTAATTCCCCAACCATTAAACATATCAGGCGCTCGCAACCTTTCTGCCACGCTATAGGCTTTTGCAGACGTAAATATCCCCAAATTTAAACAATGACCAGGATTAGAGGTAATACTATCTACTGGTTTACCCTCACCATCTAATGCTAAAGCACAAAAATGTTCATCTTCTAACCAAAAATCTTGGTTAAACTTAGCTCTGAGTTTTCTAGCTTCAGTTAGCCAAAGTTCTGCCAAATCTGGACGTTGTTGGATTTTAGCAATTTCCGCTAGGCGGTTTTTTGCTGCATAGACATAAGCTTGCACCTCACACAGAGAAATAGAACCTGTGGCTAATTCTCCTCTGCGGTTGACAATACAATTATCAGAATCTTTCCAGCCTTGATTAAACAAACCACCCTTAGATTTACGAGTATAGCTAAGATAGCCAGTTTGCTGAATTTGACGATCAATCCAGTCCATAGCCGCTAAAGCATTTGGCCACAGTATTTCCAAAGTTTCTTGGTCATGAGTCCAACTGTAGTATTCAGCATACAACATTAACCACAAGGGAGTGGCATCTACCGTACCGTAGTAGGGTGTATGGGGAATTTCTTGACATCTAGCCATTTCCCCTAACCGCAGTTCGTGTAAAATTTTACCGGGTTCTTCTTCTCGCCAAATATTTTCAGTTTGACCTTGATATTCTGCTAACAGTATCAGTGTTTCTTTGGCAATTTGGGGATTTAACATCAAGGTTTGGGAAGCGGTAATAATGGAATCCCGGCCAAATAAAGTGGAAAACCAAGGGACACCAGCCGAAACCGTTTTATGCTTACCAAAAGATTGAAGTAACAAATATATATCTTGTTCGGCTCTAGAAACTACCCGATTAAAAAGACTTTTATCCGAGCTAATACGAGTAATTTGCTGTAACCAATTTCGCTCCTCCATTAATTCTGTAGCTTTCGCTTGTGCTAAAGTAGCGGCAGCACTGATAATGGAACTAGGTTGTTTATTAGTAAACATATTCAGCCGATAACCTAGCTTTTTAGTTTCGTGAGCCGCCAATTCTAGCCGCCAAACTGCTGTATAACCGTGAAAATAACTGGGTTGCAGATGTTGAAATTGAATCAGAGACTCCATAATCGAACCATCTAAACCCTGATATGCCAGGGTAAGGGATTCTTCTTTATGGGTTTGGGTAGCTGAAGGTAAAACACCATCAGATGTTGATTCATTGAGATGTAAAAGTCTTCCCTGCTTTTGTCTGTGATGACCTCTGACTTCAAATATATCCACAAAATCAGCATCGAAACTGAGACTAAGTTCAAAGCTAACGTTGGTAGTGTTGTAATTAGTAATTTCTATTTCTTCAAATAATGCCCCATTAAGAACCATTTCTCGGCAAATACCCACGGTATCAGCTTTAAAAAGATTCTCTAACTCAGGATTAGTGCATAGAACCGAGAGGGCAAATCCTTTGTCAGCATTGCTACTCAATAATATAGGCGATCGCCCTTCAATTTGTAACTCCAGACGACTCAAAAACCGGGTATCACGGCAAAACATCCCCATGCTAGGAGTGCTACCATAAAGATAACAACCGGAAATATTCCCCATTGTATCTGTCACCAGAAATAAATCATCATCTTTAACTGTAATCGTTGGCTGTGGTCTTTCACTGAGAACACAAGGCCATTCTGCAATCTCTTTTTGATCTGCGGGAGTAAAAGTTCTGCCTTCGAGGACAATTGTTTCTGGAGTCATTAATGTATCCGATGTCATTAGATAACGTTACCTATACAGGTATAAATTTGCTCAAGTTGATACTTTTGAAAGCGAAAAGTAATTAAATCTACAACAATGAATTTCTATAAATGTATAGCTTCCCAATGAGAAGTCAAGGCTGAAAAATAGCTGTTTTTCAAGAGTTTATTCCTCCCTCAACATTGAGAGGTGCTAGAGGTAGAGAATACTCACTCAGAAAGAAAATTCAAAAACCGTAGGGTGGGCAATGCCCACCAAAACCCGCCTATAATGGAAAAATCAAACAGGATTCCTGTATCAACTTGATTTACCACCACATAGTTCCTGGTTCACCTTTAAATGGTCCAACAATATCACTGGTAATCCAGCCTCCATAAAAATCGCCTGTTTGAGCTTTAACTAACTCATCATTCACATAGCAAGCATCCATTAAACTGGCATAAAAACTGTAATATTCTTGAATTGCGCTAAAATTAGGGCTAGGCTGAATATATTGCCAAGCAGCATGATGTACATATTTATCCCCCACTGAAACATCATAATATTGACACCAACCTTTCCATTCACACCAAGTTTTTTTAGGTGTTGCTATCAGGTATTCTAATTTAATATCCTCAGCCGGAATATAATAACCTGGAGGATGACTTGTTTCTAAAACTCTTTTAGCTTGATGTGTTTGGGCTAAAACAATGCCATTGAAAATCACTTGCAGATGTTTGTCAGTATCTTCTAAAATGGCGGGACGGGGATAATCCCAAACTGATTCTTGTCCAGGTTGTGGGAGGATAGGATTTGGTTGCATACAGTTAATTTTTATGTCAGTTGTATCTATTTTTAACTAAAAAATTATACAATAAAAGAATTTTGATTATCTCCCCTTTTCTCTCCTCTCCTAGTCTATCATTAATGTGAGTCGAAAAACATGATTAAAGTTTTTGGGGAATTTATTGAAGAGTTTCTTCCTCATGGTGATTTTTTAGAACTTAGTTTTATGACTAGTTCTCCACCAAACCCACGAAGCTGGCGCAATAACCGATTATCTACTTATTTTGTTGCTGACTATTTTTCTAATTTACTGACTATTGATCCTGACCCAGAAGAGCGAATTCAAGAGATTAAAAATATTCTTAGTTATATTGGCAATGAACTTTTAGAAAATGCTATAAAATTTAACGACGATTCTAAAAATTCTCAGGTTAAGCTGGGTATTTATGTGCGAGAAAATACTGATGTGAAAATAATTATGTATGCAAAAAATAGTATTTATTTAGAAAAAGTTCACAAGTATCAAGCCTGGATTAACTTATTGCTCACAGAAGATCCAAATGAGTTGTATATTCAACAAATTGAAACGACATCTGTTGAAGAAGATAGTGAAGCCTCCGGTTTAGGTTTGCTGACGCTAATTAATGATTATTCAGCAAAACTAGGCTGGAAATTTACGTCAGAATCTAGCCAAACAGAAATTATCACTGTCACCACAATGGCTCAAGTTGTTGTATAGTTTGTGATAATTTACTAAAAACTCACTATAGTATTTGTAGGGTGTGTTAGGCGTAGCCGTAACGCACCTTAAGCTTAATCAACTATAGTATTTGTAGGGTGTGTTAGGCATAGCCGTAACGCACATTAAGCTTAATCAATGGTGCGTTACGCTGGTGCTAACGCACCCTACGGGATCACATATCTAAATAAAAACCACAAAGAACTTATGACTATGCAAGAAGTTACAGGTGACGGCTACCAGATTCAATATGATCCAACATTAACGACGATTAATTTTCAAGGAGAAATTACTCTTGGTGGACCTCGGGATTATGCGCCGATTGTTAATTTATTGAATCAAGTAGCAGATATTGAACTGCCAATCCTAACATTAAATCTGCAAAAATTAGCATTTCTCAACAGTTCTGGTATCAGTATGTTATCTAAGTTTGTTTTAGGAATGCGGAAAAAAAAAGCAACTCAATTAGTAGTTTTAGGAGCGAAAAAAGTACCCTGGCAAGGCAAATCTCTTAAAAACTTAGAACGATTGCTTCCCGGCTTAAAATTGGTGATAGAATAGGTAAGAATCTGATTGACTTAATCATCACATTTAGTAATTAAATTTAAACATTCAAATACTTATGTCAGACAATATCTGGGAACAGTTTTCACAAATAAAAATAGAGGAATTAATCCAAACAATAAGGGAAAAATTCTCACAAATGAATACAGAGGAATTAATCCAAACAATAAGGGAAAAATTCTCACAAATGAATACAGAGGAA
>JBAXRM010000123.1:0-13392 GCA_037131225.1 Nostocales cyanobacterium ELA583
GTGTACCTCGTTGCACTTATTTTCCTCTGTTACCCCTATTTATTGAGCCGATACAGTTTAGATATCATCAAAAATTATTTTCATACATCAAATCAGCAACGCCCAATTGATTAGGTAGATTCTTTAACCAATGATGAACTTTATTTTGCTGGAAGTTAAACTCGCTTTTGGTCATTAATCTTATGTATGTATGTATTTAAAACTAGATTTACTGATTTTAATTAATAAAAAAAGGTGTTGCTGATTTCCTGTTTTCATATTTACAGACTCAGCAACGCCCATGTTTTAGATACGCAACACCAATACTTACTACTTATACAGCTTCTGTATTCTTTTCTCCCGTACGAATTCGGACAATTTGTTCAACAGGGGAGATAAAGATTTTACCATCACCAATTTCACCAGTGCGGGCTGCGGAGATAATCTTATCTACAACCATATCAACTTGGGTATCTTCAACAACGATTTCCACCTTCAGTTTTTGGAGAAACTCCACGGTATATTCTGAACCTCGATAGCGTTCAGTTTGCCCTTTTTGCCGTCCGAAACCCCGAACTTCAGAAACTGTCATCCCGACAATACCCGCATTAACTAGGGCAATTTTAACTTCATCCAGCTTAAATGGACGGATAATAGCTTCTACTTTTTTCATTTTTTTGATTCCTGACTTCCAATAGCGTTGTTTATATATCTAACCAGATTCATTGTCTCACGCTGTAAATATAGCCATACTTATTGCATTTCAGCTTAATGTATGGAATTTCACACTTTTTTTCACGTTTCTAATTATGGACTATTTTCTTGCAAAAGCAATCGCCAATCTGCGATCGCCTGTTCTGTCCACAGCCAATTTTGTGATAACTTCTCAATAGTAAAGTCTGCCGGCGCATTTTGAATTACCATTTGCCGAAGTTTAATCGCTTCCCGTAAATATTGTTGGCGTTTATCAGCGGGCTGACCTTGAGCAGATTTATATAAACCCAAAGCTAACCCAGCATAAGCCGTCAAAGCTTGCGGTTCTCCAGCTATTTGCGGATATTTCATCGGACTAGAATTTTTATTCTCCTGGGGTTTTAATGCTAAACTCAGGGATTTAAACCAGGCATCATTCGCATAATTGAGATTATTCTCCGCATAATAGGCAAATCCTAAGGAATTATTATACAAAAGAGAATCTGGCTGATTTTGTACAGCCCTAGCCCAATAACGACGGGCATCATCAATACTATATTTATTATTTTTTGTTTGTACTGACTGCCAAGCTAAACGCCCACGAAAAAAGTTCACAGATGGATTGTCAACATCCCCAACAGGAATCAAATTTAAAGCCGTCTCCGCACCCGTAAAAGCACCACGGTTCAATAATTCATTAATAGTATCCAACCCATCTTTTAAATTGCCTTGACTTAACTGTGCCGTAGCCGTAGCCGTGACAATTCCTGTAGCTGAATTAGCTAGATTAATCCTTGGATACTGATTATTGGTCAAGTTTTGTCCAGGAATCGGTGGAATATCCGTAGACTTCCGTACTTGTCGTTGATGCCACCACCAACCAATACCAACAATGATAGTAATTGCACCTGCTCCCACTAAACCATACAACAGTACGGGCAGTCCGCCTCTGGCTGCCCATTTTTTCCGCGGCAAGCGATTACCCTGTTGAGGTACAGGTGACGGTGATAACTGAGGATTTACCTCACGCTGCTCCAGATTCAAAGGAGTTGGAGTAATCTGAGTTGGGACATTTCCCCAATCTAAATTTTGTTTTGTCTCGGCAACCTGCATTTCCGACAGATAATGATGATTCTCTGGTATTAATTCCGCCTTCATGCTTGGTTCTTCTGTTTTAGTCATCGGATTACCAAGTTGACGAAACAAATCAGAAACTATAGCCGAATCCTCATTATATCTAGGGTCATCATACTCAATTTCATCAACCAGATCACCCCAAGTATCCTCCCCTAGCCAGTCTACCTCCGTTGTTTCCTCTCCAAAATTAGGATTAAGAATATCATCAATAGCTAAAGGAATTTCTGGGTTAGTTCCCAGATCAGAATAGTTATAATTATTTGTTTCCTGGGGAGGCTGATATTGGTTCAGTAACTCCGATAGCCCATGTGGCGTAGCCATATAGCCAGGTAAATTCACTTGTGGAGTCAAACAACCATCAAATTCTCGCTGGAGATACAAAATCGGTAAAGCCCAGTACATCTGTTGAGAACCATAGGCAGAAATTAACCCTTGACGGACACGACTTACACATAAATCTAAAGCATAGCCCTGACTCAAATTCCGGTAAAACAATTGTGTCAACGTCAGCGCCACCTCATCAGGTATCCGTTCTGACATCGCCAAAATACTTCTAATTCCCCGTTTTACCAAGCTTTCAGTTAAATTCCGTTCTCCTGAATCTTCCCCTGTCTCGGACTTAGCCCGATATGCGCCCAAGCAGGAATTAAACACTGCCATTTGAATATTATTATTAACTAGTAGCCCAGCTAAATCATCCCCATTCAGAGTTTCGGTTAAACCAGTTTTTTTACTCACCAAATAAATTTGCCCACCATTCGCCCCCAAATTGCTATGACCAGAATAGTGGAAAATATGGTAATGTCCCTGTTCCAAAGCTTGAGTGAGTTCTTCCCGACTCGGTTGATCAATAACGGTCAATTCAATTTCTGGTAGATAATGATTACCATCAGCCACTCTTAATGCTTGGCGGTGCAGTTCTGCCTTCAGGTTGATAGCTTCTTGTTTGAGCAAATCTAGCCGGGCTAAGTCAGTAGGCGAGGAAATCACCATTAGCACTCTCACCCCCCGTGCTTCTGGCGACGTGGGTATATTTTGAGTGGGCAACCGCGATGCTGGGGCTAGACCAGTTTGGTAACGGGCAAAGGTAATATCAGGCCCAGTAACTAAGGGACGTAGGCAGCGCCCACTATTATCACCTGCGTGCATTACTTCCCAAGGCAACCGCGCTAACTTCGTATCCTTAAGTCCCAATCTTAGCCTTAGTACCTGTTGATGATTTTGGGCAATTCCTTGGGCAGTAATCCAACTATCTCTGAGAGATCCTTGAAACAGCGCATTATACAACTCCTGACCCAAGGACACCAAGTTAACAGAATTTCTGGCCGCCATATTCCCCTGCAATACTAACTGCAAAGGATCATCCATTAAATCTCCTGCGGCCGCTAACCACTCAGCCACAGGCCAATGCACCAGTTCTTCTGCCACCGGTACCCCAGGCGCAACTTGTTCTGTCCGCACCAGATAGTCATTTTGCCCCACCGGGGTTGCGGAAAGGTGAAATTCCTGGGTCACAATTTCTGCTCCATAAAACTTAGACAATGTTGATAGCACAGCGTGGCGCAAGCCATACATTGCTGTTTATTTCCCGCCTCTACCAAGGTAGAAGACTACTTCTTGTCCACGGGCGTAACTTTCGGATGAGCCAACCGTACAAATTCCTTTCGTACATTCAGCAGGTTATAAGCCACATTTAAATCACTATCCATTGTGATTATATGCTCTAAACATTAACTGTTCCGGCATTGGTAAACATGATCTTGTTTACCTCACACAGGGAAATATAGAAGAATTAGCAGTATTGCCTTTGGGAATAAGGAATGTGAATTAAATAAAGTGCAAAGGTAGGGTGTGTAAAGCCCTTGCGGGCATGGCTCCCCTTAGAGCGACAGCGTAACGCACCATTCCACGTTAACTCAGAATTGCAGGTTATTAAATTTGCGTTCCTAACCTCACGATTGGCTAGTCCTGCCAATATTCTAGATGTATTTTGCCATTCTAATGTTTCAGATGTTTATTGCTATTGATCTTAATCTAGTAGTCTGTCAAATAAATTTTGACGGATAAGAAACGAACCACGTTCGCGGAGCGTCCCGGAGGGATATAGGAACGAAAGACACGAAGGAAGAAGGAAGAATCAAAATGGCAACGAATAAACCCGTCAATTAGTTCTTGACAGACTACTAGTTTTTAATAGCGGTTTTGTGCCTATCCTACCCCCATCAGTTTATCCGGATTGGTTGATCCCCGTGGAGAACTGTTTATTGGTAGATGCACCTTGATCTTCAATTCCCCTAGTTGACTAAAACTGATTAGGGGTTTTCCTTTTTCATTTTGGTAAATAAAAAACGTTCCTGATTGACAAGAACGTTTATAAACATTTGTAGATAAACTATTAAGTAGATAAAATCCCAACAACTAACTCCCCTACCCAGCTACCAGCCACAGGAATTTTTTCGGTATGTGACAAACAGCAATAAGCGGGTAATTTTTTCCGGAGCATAAGTTAAAAACAATGAACAATTAATAAGTAGATGCACCCTGATAACTAACTTCCCCTAGCTGGCTAACACCTCTGGGGGTTTTTTTT
This sequence comes from Nostocales cyanobacterium ELA583, assembly GCA_037131225.1. Classification (GTDB taxonomy): domain Bacteria; phylum Cyanobacteriota; class Cyanobacteriia; order Cyanobacteriales; family Nostocaceae; genus Dolichospermum. The sequence goes on from JBAXRM010000123.1 coordinate 4,400, forward strand.
GTTTATAGTTAGCACAATATAATTATTGCCATCCATCCACTTTTTTCCGGAATATCACATAGAAACCTAGAACAATTAATAAGTAGATGCACCCTGATAACTAACTTCCCCTAGCTGGCTAACACCTCTGGGGGTTTTTTTTGTTTATAGTTAGCACAATATAATTATTGCCATCCATCCACTTTTTTCCGGAATATCACATAGAAACCTAGAACAATTAATAAGTAGATGCACCCTGATAACTAACTTCCCCTAGCTGGCTAACGCCTCTGGGGGTTTTTTTGTTTATGGTTAGCACAACACAATTATTGCCATACTTCCATTTTTTTCCGGAACATCACATATAAACCTAGAACAATTAATAAGTAGATGCACCCTGATAACTAACTTCCCTAACTGGCTAACTTCCGGTTGGGGATTTTTTGTATCTAGTATCCCGATGGTTAAAGATTTTAGAAAAAATATCTATTACCTATCCAGAATTTGTTAGTTAACACGGGAATAATAAACTGGTAGATGCACCCTGATAAATAAACTCCCCTAGCTGGCTAACTTCCACTGGGGGTTTTTCTTTTCCCACTTTCGCTAAAAACCTTTGGGTAGTTGACTCTCGAACTCAAAACAAACTTGTTAATAATAAATTTATCCGGAGGATCGTTATGCAATGGAGAACATTTAATTGGTAGATGCACCCTGATAACTAAACTCCCCTAGCTGGCTAACTTCCACTGGGGGTTTTTTCTTAAAAACAGAAACTCAAACCACCCTATCATTAAAACCAATCTGTGGCAATATCCTTACTCAATCAGTTTTTGGCCACTTTGGCTAGTTGTACCCACAGACTGTAATATATTAACTGACACAAGGACAAATTTTGCGGTTGCTCGTGATTGCCTAAATATCAGACTTTTAGATGAGCCAATCTGATAAATTTATCTGAATCACTTTCATTCCATTGTGTTCCTTTGCTCTAACTCTAGAATGATCACGGCGATAGATAATAGGACTCTTAATTATTTATTTATGATTTTTGATTCTGTCACTATAGCGGGGAACGGAGTTGAAAGTCTTTTAGTGTATGGGTTTTTAGGGAAATTTTGGATCTCATTCCACTGCATACCGCTATATTCTATGAGATATCTCTAATTAAATCTCGATTTTTTGGTAAATTTTAGTTAACTTACTGCATAAGTAATTAGGTAACAGGTAAGAATTTTACGAATTACCCATTACCAACATAAAATTTTAATAACTAATAACTTATGTTAATTAGTCAATTGTAATTTGCTGGGGTCCATTAGCTTTGCCATTTTGCGCGTCTGTACTCAATTTGCTAGAACTATTTCCACAACATTTTTTATCTAGCCAACTTTTTACAGGCTCTTCAGTGAGGTTAAGTCGGAGGACACCGGATACAAACCCACCCAAAAAGGAAACTGGATGCTGGGCAAGTTTTTGAAATAGGGGGGACAATTCAGTAATAAACATTAGACTCTCCAAGTATTGCCGTAAAAAAATTATTAATTCTTCACTAATCTTAACAGATTCTGTCTCAGAAGCGACAAGGAATAGATGTGATCATAATTTGACTGGATTATAGTGATTATAAATAAATCACAACTAAGAAAATCAATCTAGATTTTCAGACAGAATTCAGGTAGAATAAGCTATTTTAATAAATAATTTAATTATGGCAAGCAATTGGGAAAACTTTCTCAAAAATTTAGGTGAATGGCGTGGTTCATTTACTAAAATTTCTCCCCAGGGTGAAATATTAAATTCTACTTCTAGTATTTTGAATTTAGAAGAGTTTGATAATAATCAGGCTGTACTTTTTAGATTACGTCGTTTTGATTCTAGTAATTATGATACTCCACCCATTCAGGATTATCAACAGGAATATCGTTATTTGGGAAAAGAGAATATCTTTTTTGCCACAGGTGCTTTTTCTAAAGGAACATTGCAATTAGCCCCTTTTACAGAATTTGGTGCTGAATATGGTTTTGTGGATAATGATCGGCGATCGCGTTTAGTACAATTATATGATCAACAAGGCAATTTTACAAATTTAACTTTAATTCGGGAATTTCGCAGTAATACAGATGCCTACGAACGTCCACATTTGACTGTAGAACAGTTAATTGGTACTTGGGAAGGTAAGGCTTGTACAACTTATTCAGACTTAAGACCAGCGGACACATTTTCTACTTGTTTAGAAATCAAAAAAATAGGTGATGAATATTTAGAACAAAAATTATCTTTTCAATCTCAATTTATTACTTCAAAAGCTAGGATAGAAGATAATAAACTCATTTTTGAAACAGGAGAAATTTCTCAGCAAATATTATTATTACCAGATGGAACATCTAGTAATATTCCTTTGCAATTGCAACTGAGAAAACCCTTTTTTGTCGAAGCTGGTTGGTTAGTTAGAGAAAACGAACGTCAACGCTTAATTCGTAGCTACAACGAAAAAGGGGAATGGGTGAGTTCAACTCATGTAATTGAATATAAAAGTTGAAAATTATCTCCTGAAGAGATCCTCCCAACCCCCCTTTTTAAGGGGGGCTAAATTAAGAGGTTTTACAATGTGAGTGGCTGTTCTGGGAACATACATTTATCTGAATCGCAACCGCTAGGGCCTGCTTCTACTAATTCACCTAAATCGTAACGACTTAAAGCTGCACAGAAATCATCTGTTTTGCGTCGTGATTTTACTTCTTTAGATAAGCGTTCATAAGTGGCTTTATCTATGGGTTCAAAAGGTAGACGGGGGAATGTTTGAATGTCATCAAACCGCGCTAATAAAGCTGCGGAAATGTAACCTTCATCGTTTTGAATAGCTTCATAAATGCGTGTTCCCAAGAGTTCTACTTCTTCAGAACGCAGTTCTAAAGTTGCTGAGGTGTTATGGGCTGTGTAGAATTTCTGCACTTGCATAACAAAATCTAATTGGGCTAAGGCTGAAAATTTAGATACATCAATAACATCAGCACCAGGTAAATCTGCCCAAGAGACAGCGACGGGAATTTCTACTAACCATTCTGTACAACGGTTATCAAACGGATCATTGAGTAAGTTGCCGTTTTCGTCTTTGTCTGATTGGGAGGGGATGATGTTGTAACCATAGTCTATACAGGCTAAAGCTACAGGGTCATTTTTACGGAAGGTAATGCGACGAATGAATCTTTGTGCCTTTGGGGGATGCCAACCGGAACTGGCACCTGTTAAGAGGGATTTTGTCCCACTGGGTTGCACTGTAGTACAACGATTAGGGCGTTTAATCTGATGGCGATCGCAATATTCCCACACTACTGTATGGACTACATCTTTCCAAAAGCTGAGATATTTTTGCTCACCGCGTTTGAATATCAGTCCTTGAGGGGTTTCCGGTCTTCCTTCCTCCCACCAGCGTAACCACTCTGAACCAAAAGCATGGACAAAGAAGTCAAATAAACCAGTGAAGGAAACACCAACAATAGGATCAAGTTCCCGGCTGTATTGATAGCGGGGTTCGAGGAATTGGTGATTTAAGAGTGCAGCAACAGATAAAGCACCGGCTGTAAAGGCTTCTTCTTGTTCTTTGTAGTTGTCGGGATCTAGTTGGTTTAAGTGTATCTCCGAAAGATTACAGTGGAAGTCAGTACCGATTATCTCCAGTTTTGTTATCCTAAAGGCTTTTTATCCTCTAGTTCTACAGGTTCTATATTCCCTGTAGCTCCGCGTACCTTTTGTACGTATTAATTACGTACCCCCACACTCTTGGAGAGTTTATATTCTAGAAAAGGATTTACATTGCCATCTAGTTTCACTCTCTACGCTGTACGGTGTCAATAGCTTTTTAATTCCATTGATTACCACGGGATTAGCTTCTCAGCTTTCCCCGTATTTGCGGGGTTTTTTACGTGAGGCAAGTATTACAAAATACCACACGGATTTAAACCATATCTACCCAAACGATGTTCTAATTCTTGATCATCAATATTTGGATGATGTTCCTGTATCCATGCTTTAGCTTTTCCTTGTTCATAAGCTTGCAGAAAGTCTTTTTTAAGTTTTGCTGTATTTAATAAATCAGCATTAGCTCTAGCTACTGCTTCACCAGCCCATTGAATTGCCCCTTCACCGCTATAATATTGTTTTTGAACTGCTGCAATAGATTCCTCTAAAGTTGGTTTGCGGTGAAATACTCTTGTATGGTTCGCCATACGCAAAGAATCGCGTTCTGGATCTATGCGCCAGCTACCTTTTGCGTCCTGTTGCCATAGGTTGTCTTTAGCTGTTGCGCCTTGTTCATCCTCGGAAACGAATTGTCTCATTCCTGCGGACCTTCTTATATTACCGGCAACAATAGTTACAGCCGCTTCATCAATTAACAAACAGCATTCTACTGAGGTTAATTGTCTACCTAAAGCCTTATTGAGAATTGAGGTACAACGCTGATACAATCCAGGCAACTTCACAGGATTAGCCATACCGCCAAAGCCTTTGAGGGTTTCCCCAGATTGGCGCACATCGCTAATATCTACAATTACTTCCACCTCTGTTGTAAAGCGTTCATCAGTAGAAAGTTCTAACAGGGTTTGATAGGATTTTACCCAACCTTCCCGGCTGTCTCCAACGTAGATAGTAGCGGTATTAGCTTCTATATGGGTTTGTGTAAATTCACGCCGCTGTGCTTGAGGAGTGCTGCCAATTTCACCTTTGATCGTGATATTAAGGTGATTACGGATAGTAGGCAATTGATTAATATACTGCGGTTCGATGATAGCACCTGTACCGCAGCCCATCATGGCCAAATCCATCATTAAACCTAAGGCTTTCCAGTCTACAAGGTTGGTGGAGGTGCAGTTATAAGCACCAGAGAAGTTTTTGGGTTTGGTTAACCAGTCTGTGCCACCTACCCACATCCAGCGCCCACTGGGGAGGGATTTCATGTTCCGCTGCATCTTGTCTAAAATAGCAGCTTCTTGACGGGTGAGTTTGCCTAATTCGACTAAGCCTTTAAGAGTGCGATCGCACACCTGATCATAACTTTCTCTTAAACCTGCCTCTGTGCGGCGGCTATAAGTTCTAAAAAATACAGGATTGGCTGCTGGTGCAGTTTCAGGAAAAGATGTACTCTGACGTTTACGTTCCAGTTCTTGAACCATAATAAACTTTTGTTGCTGACTCACAAATTAAGACTATAACGCCAACTAGTTAGAGATGGAAGATTGCAAAATTTACCACTTGGTGCTATTTCTTTTAATGTATAAATTATAACTATATTTTATCTAAGTAAAAACCCTGGCTGGAGGACAGGGTTATAAACCCTCATAGTTTTAAGGTGATTTTTGCTGCATAAATGTTATAGTTTTTGTTCAGTATGCAGTGAATACGCATTTTAGATGCTGGTTGTGGTTCAGGAGTCGGAACAGAATATTTAGTCCATCTCAACCCGCAAGCGCAGGTAGTTGGTATAGATTTAAGTGCTGGTACTTTAGAAGTAGCTAAAAAACGCTGTCAAAGCTCCGGTGCTGATCGTGTAGAATTTCATCACCTGAGTATCTATGATGTAGAACAAATACCAGGACAATTCGATTTAATTAATTGCGTTGGTGTTCTTCATCATCTCCCAGATCCCATTCGTGGTATTCAAGCCTTAGCTAAAAAACTCGCTCCCGGTGACTTAATGCACATCTTTGTGTCTAAATATTGTATAACGTAATACAAGTTATTTATCCAGTTTACCCTAGAAATTCCTTATTTGTCAGAATCAGGATACCCAGGATTAGAGGATTAACAGGATGTTTTTTAGAAAATATAGGTTTTTGTGAATGATAGAAAATATATTTTTCTCTAAATCATAATTTATAATCATTAAATATTCACAGAAAATCTACAAACTGCAATCCTGTACATCCTTTAAAGGATTTACAGGATGAAAAAATATAAAATTGACGATTGTTAATAAAAATCTATAAATCTTAAAATCATGTAGATGATAATTTTAACTTTGTTCAAGTATTGTGTTATAATTAATTCAGAGTTAGAAGAGTAAAAATATCATGATTTTAGCTGTTAAAAATGCTCTTTCCACAATTGCACCCAAGTTAACTTATGATGTGTTGATTGAAAATCAAGCAGATAGCATGGTTAAAGCTACATTATTAAGTTTACCAGAATGTCAAGGTTTAGGTGCTACTAAAGAAGAAGCTTTAAATAATCTTATTCAGCTTTTTCAAGCACGAAAACCAGAAATAGTAACTTTAGAAATTGAACCAGATAAAACAGAACATCCTTGGCTGAAATTTGCCGGAATGCACAAGGATAATCCTCTATTTAGTGAAACACTGGAATATATAGAAAATGAAGGTAATGCTTGGGATGTGCTAGAGGCATTAACAGGAACTATTGAAGCACCAAGTGATTGGTCAATTCAACATAATTATTATTTGTATGGTACTCCTAAATATGACAATAAGATCAGAGAATGAATCAGGAAAGACTATTTTTAGATACAGTATTTATTCAGGCTTTACTAAATAAGAATGATCAATACCATACTCAAGCAAAAGCATTATTACCAAGGGTGAAAAGTGCCGTTGAAGTATGGGTAACAGAAGCAGTTTTAATAGAAGTTGGTAATGCTTTAAGTGCAGTAAACCGCACAGCGTCAGTTCAGTTTATTAATCAGTGTTATCAAACAGATAATATCAAAGTTGTCAGTGTAGATACACAGCTTCTCATGCGTGCGCTAGAACTTTATCATAGTCGTCAAAATAAGGATTGGGGTTTAACAGATTGTATCTCATTTATTGTTATGAAAGATCAGGGTTTAATTTATGCTGTAACGGCTGATATTCATTTTGTTCAAGCTGGTTTTGTGGCTTTATTAAGGAAGTCAGAGAATAAGTAAATTGTCTGATAGCGTAGCGTGGCGCAAGCCATATCAGGATACCCAGGATTAGATGATTAACAGGATGTTTTTTAGGAAATATAGGTTTTTGTACAAAAGAGAATATATTTTTCTCTAAATCATAACTCCCGGTTCGCTCATTTTTTTTGGAGTTCGAGAAATTGCCAAAAAACCAAGAAATCCAGGTGTCGTAATGGTTTTAGCGATTTCCCGAAATTTAGCTTGAACTACCACATCCGGCGCTAAAACTCTATTTTTATGCGAACTGCTTGCAGCAGCGCTTCGCTATCGCATAAAGTCTGTAGGGTAGTACATTTTTATCAAAGCCGAAAACCCTGATTAAATTGTTCAGCTTTTTTGTAACTCGATTTTAAATGGGCGAACCGGGAGTCATAATTTATAATCATTAAATATTCACAGAAAACCTACAAATAACAATCCTGTACATCCTTAAATCCTGGTAATCCTGATTCTGACAACTACAATAAACAATCTCTAAATAAGAAGCCAGGGAATTAATTCCCTGTCTAAAAGCTCAAGTCGGTTTAAACCGACTATTGGGAATGATGGAATATTACATTTATCTTCATCAGGTAAAATGTCAATCAAATCCTATACATCCTAAAATCCTGGTAATCCTGATTCTGACAACCACAATAAACAATCTCTAAATAAGAAGCCAGGGAATTAATTCCCTGTCTAAAAGCTCAAGTCGGTTTAAACCGACTATTGGGAATGATGGAATATTACATTTATCTTCATCAGGTAAAATGTCAATCAAATCCTGTACATCCTAAAATCGGTAATCCTGATTCTGACAACCACAACAAAATATCTCCAAATAGTGAAAATGTAATTTTACCTATTTGTTAATAACTAAAAACTTGAGAGGAATATGATTAGCTTCCCAGTATTCTTTGGCTGAATTGAAAATATCCAATGCTATTTGGTACTGTGTCGGTTCAGCTTGAGCAAAGATATCAGCATGATCATATATATTTTCCTTGAATCTATGTACACAAAGATGGACAAGATGCTAAAACCACAATATTTTGAGCATTTTATTTCTTGACCTCATTTACTTGTAGTCTTTTCAAAGAAGGACGTTCTCCTACTAAAATCCCACGAGGTCCTTCTATATGATAATTTATTTGATTAATAACACTTTCTTCTAACAGATCATAGATAAAATGATGAGGGTTTTTACGCTTTATTAATTCTAGACCGTGATAATAAACTCCACACGCTGATACATCATTTAAAATCCGGCTGTGAATAATTCTCGTCCATTCAGATGCTGTTATAATTAATTGAGGGACAACATGAATAAATGCTGTAATTTGTTTTTCCATATCAAAAGATTCCAGAAAATGAATTAAGCTAAACATCACTTCTGGCTGTTGACATTGATCATCTAAAGTTAGATGATAGGCAGATAAATTATTTTCATCAGGATTTTCAGCTATTTCAGCTAAAGCATTTTCAAAATTTGTAACTTGTTCTTCTGTTTGCATTAAGCGATTTTCTTGCAAGGTTGCCAATAAATTATTTTGATTCATTGTTTTGTCCCTTATTTCTCAAAAATCCATGGACAAGTATATTTATTCTGTCTGATTAATGTTTGTAAACTTTCCCTGATTTCTATATTATACAAACCTTGACGAAATTCTTTGTCTGAATCAGGACGTCCAGGATTAGAGGATTTTCAGGATGTTTTTGATAACTTATGGTTTTCTTTGAATGATAGGAAATATATTTTTTATCTGAATCATAATTTATAATCATTAAATATTCACAGAAAATCTACAAACTGCAATCCTGTACATCCTAAAATCCTGGACATCCTGATTCAGACAACCACAACAAACAACCTCCAAATAGTGAAAATGTAACTTTACCTATTTGTTAATAACTAAAAACTTGAGAGGAATATGATTAGCTTCCCAGTATTCTTTGGCTGAATTGAAAATATCCAATGCTATTTTGTGCTGTATCGGTTCAGCTTGAGCAAAGATATCAGCATGATCATATAATATTACATATCTTTGAGCCGGACACCATGTTAAATCGGTGATACATTCATCAAAAGCAT
>JBAXRM010000124.1:0-13248 GCA_037131225.1 Nostocales cyanobacterium ELA583
CTTATATCTCAGGTCTAAAGACACTGAGCTTTACGCTTACCGGATGATCTTGTAAGAGTTAAAGAAAATAAATTCTCTATTCCTTTTTTTTCACAAATTGCAATTATAAAGATAATGACTTACGATAACCGTACTGAAGTAAGAAAAGTTTTAATTATCACCCTGTTGCTTAACGTATTTGTGATGGGGTTAAAAGCCCTAGTGGGTTATTGGACAGGTTCTTTAAGTTTGCTGGCCGATGCTTTGCATAGTGTGACGGATAGTGCCAATAATGTCTTAGGATTAGTGGCGATTAAGTTTTCTTCACCATTACCAGATCGAGAGCATCCTTATGGACATAATAAGTTTGAAGCAGTAGGAGCTTTGGGGATAGCCGCATTTTTAGGGATAGCCTGTTTTGAAATTGTTCAAGGTGCTGTAGAACGAATTCTCAAAGGAGGTGGTGAACCTGTGAGAGTATCACCTCCAGAGTTGTGGTTATTACTAATTGTGTTGGGAGTAAATATTTTTGTCGCGTTTTATGAGCGTAATGTAGGGAAAAGGGTAGGTAGTTCTATTCTAATCGCTGATGCTACACATACAATGAGTGATGTCTGGGTGACAATCTCCGTTATCGGTGGCTTGATAGGCGTTTGGCTAGGTTATCAGTGGTTAGATGTGTTACTGGCTTTCCCTGTATCTTTACTAGTATTTTGGAGTGGTTGGTCAGTTCTAACAGAAAATTTACCTTGGCTTGTGGATCAAATGGCGATCGCTCCAGAAACCATTCATGCGATCGCCGTTTCCGTACCAGGTGTCCTTAACTGTCATGATATTGCTTCCCGTGGTGTCATCGGTCGGCAAGTATTTATAGAAATGCACTTAATCGTAAATGCACCAGATGTAGAGACTGCTCACAATATTACCGAAGAAGTCGAAAAACAATTGGAACAGCGTTTTCATCCAGTCAGGATTTTAATTCATGTTGAGCCACCTGCATATCATTCTGAGCGCATTACCTTTGAATCTGAACAAACGTAAACGTGAACAATATTCTTCCCAATCCTGTGAGCAAATAATCTTATTTTTCTAAACGAACCGCATACCACTGTAAATATTCTCCTGGACTCACATCTAAATTACAGCTTGTATCAAGCAAATATTGTGCCTGTTTGCTCACTGAATCCAATTTTTGCACATCTAGTGGTAAATCATCATGAGCTATTTGTGATAAGGTTTTTTCCAGCTTTGTTAACAACTCAACCGCTGTCAGAAATTGTTCTGGTTGATTTGTTTCCAAAACAACAAAATCGTCCTGTTGATACATTAATGGATTTGGCATAATTAGTAATTAGTGATAATTTATTCGTCTGTTACCTGTTCCCTACGATGGATATACTGGCATTGTAAAATGAAACCATGCACCACCGTGGGGAGATGAATCTACCCAAATTTGACCGTAATGAGAGCGGATAATGCGTTGACATAAACAAAGACCAATTCCATAGCCATCTGTGCCTTGATCACGTTGGAGACGGAAAAGATTTTCAAAAATGCGATCGCGGTTTTCTTCAGGAATACCCGGACCTGTATCACCAACACTAAATTGCACCTTTTGTGTAGTCCGATGTAGTCCCACCACAGTAATAATGCCACCCGAAGGTGTATATTTGATAGCGTTATCTAAAAGATTAACTAACACTTGGCGAATTCGTTCAGGATCAGCATATACATAAGGTAAATCTTGGGGAATATCTGTTTCCACCGTTTGGGATTTGGCAATATAGCGATCGCTCAATTCCTCTAATACCTGTAAACAAAGTTCTCCCAACTGTAACTTCTGGGGGACAATAGGTAACTGTGTATCATCACCCCGACCGACTTGTAACAAATCAGCAATCATCCGATCAATGATCCGTGTTTGTGTCCGAGCTTGTTTTAATAAATGTATAGCCAGTCCTGGTTTCAGGCGTGTAAATTCCCCTGTATCTGGATTATAAGTAGATTGCAGAGTTTCAATAGCGATCGCCGCAGCCGTCAGCGGATTGCGAAGATCATGTGCCAAAATCGCAATTACTCGGTCTTTGAATTGTAGCTGTTCTTGAAGTTTCTCCTTTTCCTGCTTTAACCGAAAAATTTCATCTGATAGTTGAATCGTCTCCGTCGAAGTTGCTACAGAATGAATGGTAGATTTAGGCAAGTTTACCTGACTCTTTTCATCCAGACGTTCTAGAGAATCTTCCTGTAAACTTAAAAAAGTATCCACAGAAGTTTGCCAACGTGGCCACCAGATTTTTAATTGCGGAATAATATTAGTACCAGCAATAGTCTGTTGGGGTTGTGGATGAATTTTAACTAAAGCAGGAGTTGCTATTAATTTAAAATGTTCCGCTAAATAGGGTTGTTCGCCAACATCAATAATTTGTAGTTCAAAACTATACCCAGCCTCTAATTCTTTTAAGTAAGCGCGAATTTGCTGCACTTGTTGACGGGACTGAGTTCGTCCATCAACAAACAGCAATAATTGGAGTGGAGCCTCAGAATAAATAGGCTGATCCTGGGAAACTTGCATGACATCTTGTTTCAGCACTGGTAACAACCTGGGGACGCTTTACAGACAGTAAAATGGGATGGCCGTTGTTTTTCTAATTTAATATCTATTTTAGATTGTTCCTACTCTAATCCGATCTAGGTTTTGAACATAAGACGAATTTTCTTAGGAATTTTGCCGCCATTTGCTCTTACTTTTACAGCTACTAGGCTTCTATTCAGGAATTGTTGAAGCTATCCTCACCTCCTTTAGTAATTATTTACAGAAGTCAAGAGTTCCTTAATATAAACTTTTGGCATATATTTCGCAATTTATTCAAGTGCATACCCCTCCCCTATAAGTAGGTGAGTGTTGAAAATTGTCGTTATGGCAAGGCAAAAGGCAAAAGGCAAGAGGCAAGAGTGAAGAGGGTTTGGGCGATTTTACATTTCTTTACACAGTTTAGTTTTATTGTGTTCACCTACTTATAGCTAATTATGTAACACCGATGCAACTTGCGATCGCTTCCCCAATAGAAGCATTAAATCATCTCCAAGCCATTTATCAATTCTTGCAAACAGCCTAAGAGTCGCCTTATTCCGAGCTTACCACTTCAAACCATTGGCGAAAACTTTCCATTAGTTCCTCAAAACCTATAGTCGCCACTATTGGCGTTGCAAAGCAATATTCTACCAACCAAGAGATGTATAAAATTAGACTAAAGACTCTCTCGAAAATAAAGCCGATATAAATTACAAAGACATTTAACTTCATTTCCTTTAAATTCAATCAATCCCAAACTGCGTAATTTTAAAGCTTGTGGAGAATCTACTTTTATAGGAATATCACTATTAATCACTTGTTGCATTGCCGTTTTTAATAAATCATCTTTTTCTAATTCTGAAAGATAGAAATTTAAAAACTTGCCATAAGGACTTTGATTAGTGGATGCGATTTCCAGAAATCTTGATAAAGTTAAATTACCCTTAGCAATTGTATCAAGTGCAGTTGTTAATAAATAAGGATGACCATTAATCATTTTTCTCAATTGGTTTATTTCTAGATCAGAAAAATTTAAACCGTATTTTTGAACTAACTCTTGTATTTGTGTAAGATTAAATTCGCCTATTTCCACAGACAAACCCACATTAAAAGGAGATTGATTAAGATTTATAGAAATATCAATTTCTTGAGAGTGGGCAATTACTAACCGTAACTTTTGCCAAATCTCTTCAGTTTTCGCTTTTTCATGCCAAGCTCTTAATAAGGCAGAAAATTGTTGAGTAATTTCAGGATAAGGGAAAATCTCATCAATATTATCTAACCCTAATACTAAAGGACTATCAATAACTGGTAAAATATATTTTTTTAAATAATTAGTGCAGTTATCTTGATTACCAAGACGACTACTCCAAGATTTCTCTATTTGGTCTTCTATTCCTAACTCTAAACTCAGAATTGCACAAAACCGCTGTAAAAAAGTCTTGAGGTCAGTGAGATTTTCTTGGCTCCATAAATTAATAGAAACTGTCCGATATCCTTTTTGTTTAACATGATCAAAAATGCGACTGATTAAATATGTTTTACCCATTTTGCGCGGAGATTTAATGCGGATTAATGCCCCTGGTTGCAGGATATTTTGATAACAGTTATTTTCAATTTCTGGACGTTGGATATAAAAAGAAGAAATATTTTGTGATTTATTTTCTGGTTCTTCAGGAATAGTTAACAACTGTTCTTTAATAAACCGACTCACACCTTTATAAACTAAATTATCCGGTGATTTTGGCTTAGTGATAGAAATATGATCATCATCTGTTGCGGTAGGTTGCACATCTTTAATGCCTGGATTAGCACTATCTGGGTCTACAACTAAAACTATTTTAGTCGGTTTTGTTTCATAATAAACTTTTGTAGTAATTGCCATTGCATCAACATTTTGCCGATACCATTCATTCAGTTGACGCAATTGAGGAATATGGGATTTTAGTTCATCAACACTAACAGTAGTTCGTGCAAGAGTACCAATATTATTAATTAAATTAGCTAAATGAGATCCAGTATGAGGAGTGGATAAAAAAACAATACCTTTAGTTTGTTTAATAACTGATTGTTTATTAAAAGTTTGAGAATTTCTTAGCATTTCCTTGACTAATAAACCACCCATACTATGAGTAACAAATATAATTGGATATTTTCCAATATCATTAACTGCTAAATATTCTAATAAATTACTAGCACGGTCAAAAAGTGGCATTGTTGAACCTTTCCAGTCAGAGGGTGCAGCATTATAACCAAAAGACCAAATACCTAAATCTGGTCGTTCTTGTGCAAGCCATGTTAACCAAAAATTATCATCATTTGGTAATTCTTGAGGATGCCAAGTTGATCTTGCGTGACCACCTAAACCATGAACAAAAATCACATCTCCGCACCGTTTGGGGTTTTCACATCCTGAGATTTTGATTAAATCTGTGATTTCTGTGGGTTCAGGTTTTGGGGTTTTACCGAATAATTTACCAAGAAAGCTGAAAACCATACTAATAAAGACAATTAGTTTATCAGTAATGAATTATATCTTACTTTTGGTATAAAACAAACGAAACCCAAGATTTTATCTACCATCCTTGCTAAGAGGTTGTTTGAAAAGTATTATATGAAACCCATAATTTCCAAAAACCTAACCCCCCTTCCCCCCTTCCCTACAAGGGAATGGGGTTTTTAAAGCCTCTCCCCTGGTAGGGGAGAGGTTTGGAGAGAGGTCTGTTTCCACATTAAAAACTTTTAAAACATCCTCTAAGAGATACTTCGTAAGTTTACTCACATATTCCCCAAAAGTGATAGTTGACAACAATCACTCAGATTCCTCACCTCGATAAGATTGGCGACTGTGGCGAACATGAAGAATTGCGACAACATCTTCCATAACTACAAACAAAACTCGATATTTTCTTTTTTTCCGATCCATATTTGCCGAACCTCACAACCAATAACTTTGGATTCTAGTGCTTTGCTACAGCGATTAGGAAAGTTTTGTAATGATGCGATAGTATCTTGAAATTCATAGTACCAATTATTTGCCATTTCAGGACTCAGATTATCGCACATCCAACGATAGGAAGTTTCTATTTCTTGAAAGGCTGTAGGTTGAATAATAACTTGATAATTCATGAACGAGGCGGAATATTAAATTTGTCTTCTAGACTTGCTAATGCCTCCTCGGCAGGAATTCCTTGACCTTGCTCAAACTCATCTAGTCCTTTACGAATACCTACTATTGCTTCAAGGTAATCAATTCGATCTAAGAGTTATTGATATATGCTTGAGGGATGTTTTGGATCTGTTTTCAGTGATTGCAAAAAACTAAATAAATCCTCTAGGATTTCATTGGGGGTGTTGTCAATTTCTTGTAAGAGCAATTCTTTGATAGTCATTATTGTTAATCGCCAAATTTACATTTCTATTAGCTATTCTAAATCATTCATGAGAAATTGAACAAGCTCTCTACATTCTCCAGAGACGATACCTTCGGTGAGCTTCTCTTACGCTCTCCCACATCTCTAAAAGCGAACTGACAAGTCAGTGCTTGCGCTATTTCCCTTTTCCACATTGCCTAAAAGCGATTACTAAGTCGCGCTTCGCTATCGCTTTGTAAATATTAAGTAGGGTGTGTTACAGCTATGCAAAAATTTGGGAGATTGTGCTATAATTTGCCAATGATTAAATAGTCAGAGATTTTATGATAACGTTGCAAGAAATTATTAATTCATTAGGAAGTTTATCAAAAGAAGATCAAGATTTTCTATTTGAAATACTCCGCAAAAGAAGAGAAGAGGAAACTAAGCAAGTTAGAGTTCATTCCTTACGAGGGAAGTATTCTAATCTAGCGACAAGTAGCGATGATTTCGCAAGTAAGAAACAAGCAGAGATTTCTTTGGAAGATTAAAAAGATGAATATTGTGTTAGACGCTTGTGCTTTAATTGCTTTTTTCAAAAATGAGACAGGGGCAGAAATTGTAGAAAACTACTTGTCTGATAATCAATATATTTGTATGATTCATGGCATTAATTTATGTGAAGTTTATTATGATTTTCTGCGAACGGGAGGAGATACAATTGCAAATACTCTTATTCAAGATGTGCAATCTTTAGGGCTGGTTATTCGAGATGATTTGACTATCAGTTTTTGGCGACAGGTAGGAGGTTATAAGGCAAGTATCAGAAGAATTTCTCTAGCAGATTGTTTTGCATTAACTCTGGCTAATCGAGAAGGTGGTATTTTAGTTACTTCAGATCGTAAGGAGTTTGAACCTGTTGTTCCTCTTAATATTTGTCAGATTAATTTTATTCGTTAGTTTATCTAGTTCTTCGGTACATAGTATGCTAAACTAATAGTTAATAACTAGAATGAAAACTACCAACATAATTTCTAACATTATTGCCTTATGAACCAACCCATTACTACAATCAATACACGACTTCTTGACTCTCTCACTCAAATTATCCTTTCACTTTCTCAAGAAGAATATCAAATCTTAGTAGAAAAAGTTCAACACTCTCGACTAACTGAACATCAGAAAACACAAAATATTGAATCCTTAAAACAGGATATAGCCGCAGGTATTCAACAACTCGAAAATGGTGAATACACAGAATACGATGAAAATAATTTATCTACTCTCATAACTTCAATTAAATCTGCCTCTTTAAGTAGTAGCAAATTCTGTTAAAATACGTTTGCTGGGAGGGTGAAAACCTAAAACAATATCGGTTTGAGGTATTCCTGCTGATAGCAAATCATCAACAATACATAAATTAGTTGCATCTTCTTCAACCCAAACTTTGTCGTTTTTAATGCAAAGATAGATGATAATATGCTGTATGTGTTTTTTATCATCCCAACCAAATCGAAACCAAATATATTGATCTCTTTTTTCATCAAAAGCTAAACGTTCACTGCTCTCAATTTCTCCATTTTTTAAATCTTGACTATTACTCATTTCATAATATTCTGTCAATATCTTTTTGATAGCATGACGATATTGTTCTAGTTTATCCATTTTTTTATTTAATGCGTTCTTGCCAATATTCAGGTTTACGGCTACAGTGCATCACTGCGATAACTAAAATATATTCATTTTCTATAGTATAGAGTATGGCATAGGGAAATTTACGAACTAAACACCGACGAATATCTTCATCCGTGACAGGATAGCGTTGAGGTGATTCAATAATTCTGAAAATAGCATCTTCTACAGCATTGATAAAGTTTTGTGCTAGTTCAATGTTATTTTCTGCATAAAATTTGACGGCTTCTGAGTATTCTGTTAATACCGCAGGATGAAAGTTATATTTCATTTTTCTAAAATTCGTCTGACTTGAGATAAAGCTATTTCTCCAGGAATTGACTCAACGGTATGATTACGAATTTCATCCCGGCGTTTTTTAGCTTCTATATTCCATAGATTTTGGATGTTTTCATCAATATCAGATTCTAGACTTTCCATGAGTTTTTCTACTAAAAATACTCTGGTAGCATTGGGTAAAGATAAGGCTTCTTGAATTAATTCTTCGACTGATAGCATAATGATTGATTGCAGTAAAAGGTAGCTGTCATCTAATGCCACGACCAAAGCGCGACTTAATACCAGGATACACTTATCATATTACCACTCGTTGCAACAACCGTGAATTTCAATTAACTCGTCACGAATGTCGTCAAGTGTTTCTCTATACTCTCAAAAAGGCATTGGCAAAATTCCAATTTCAGCTTTATGCCATCTGTATTATGTCAAATCATGTCCATTATTTAATTGAACCAGCACAACCTCAAGATTTACCCAAAATCATGCACTGGATAAACTGGTATACGGCAATGTGTTTTAACCGAATGTTAAACCGGACAGGACACTTTTGGGAAAAACGCTATCACAGTACAGGATTTGCTAAAAATGATTATAAACGGGCATTAAATACGCTTAGATATATTCACGCTAACCCGAAAGCGGCGGGAATGCAAGAAGGTTTTTTCTATGATTTTAGTAATTATGGAGTTTATGACCGATTGGGGGATGATGGTTTAACTACTTGGCATCCTGCTTTTTTGGCTTTGGGGAGAACGTTGGATGAATGTGCGGCTAAATATCGAGGTTTTTGTAAGAAGTATAAACCAAAGGAGAAAACAGAAAAACATTATTCTTGGGGTAATCAATTTTTGCCGAAGGTGATTAAAGGAAAAGGCAAAAGCAAAAAAACATCACCTGGACAAATGCGATTACCTTGGGATAGTTGGGAGGAAACTAATCCTGAAATTGTCGAAGTGGCTGAGAAATTCATCTTTGCTAATTGTTATAATCCTCAAGTCGCGGGGGTTATTTTTCAGAACCACAGTCAATGATTTGAGAGGCACAAGGGAGTAGTGTGTCTATCTATGCCAAAAACGGCTTTTTTGGAGCGTTTTTTGGATAAGTTTACAGCTTTTTTACAGCTTTTTTCCCGACTTCTGAAAATTTTGATTTTTGACTTTTGACTTTTGACTTCCGAAGACGGTTGTGCCAGGTATCGAATATTGGAAAAGCCTATTCTTTCATAGAAAATGAGTGATTAATAAATCTTAATAATGTTCTGAAAGCCTTATCTGCTACAATCTACAAGTCTCTGCAAGAAGAGAGGATAACCTCACCCCCTCGGAACCTTTCAAATATTATCTTCACGCCATTAGTTATCGGTAACGTCCCATCACGATTATATATATCTAAATTAGTTACTAACCATAAGGGTAGTTCATCATATCTCATCCAGTCTCCCCCTTCGTCTTTGCCCTTCTTCCATCCCACCCTTTCAACAAAACTATTATACCCTTCCCCGTTCCATTTTGTAAATGTTCCCTTTTCCCAGTCAAAATCTAAAGAATTGCCTGTTTCCAGATATATTCTTTTTTGAACACTATAACCGAATTTTCCTTTTGAGTTTGTAACCCATAATTTATCTACTGCTTTTAAATCCTGACATTGAAAGTTTTTAACATCATTTAGGTCTAAATAACCTTCTTCTTCTCTTTTAGCGGAAACCAGAATAAACTGCCAATTTTTTAAATCTGCATCTTTCCATCTATTTTGCTGCATTAAATAGTCTAATTCATCTAATAAATGTGTTTTTAAAGATTTATAATATTCTGTATTTGAGCTATCTAAATCATTAACTTGACGATAAAGCAAAGCGACAATATCAGCATTACCATTATAGAGAATATTCAGGTCTAACTTAAATAAATCAGTATTAGATTTTAATTGAGATTTGAGAACATTATATTTTGCTAATGCTATTTTGTAATTATCTAATGATTTTCCTAATTTACCTTTTACATAATAAATATAAACTAAAGTGGCTAAATAACTAGAATCATTTTTATCAAAATTATTTTCTTTTGGTAATTTTTCAAAACTTTTATTCAAGTCTTCTTTAGCTTTGTTATATTGTGATTCTAATTGTGGCTTTTTATCCTCTTCTGTTTTTAAAGATTCATATCCTAAAACTAGAGAACTATCTAATAAAGCTTCTTTAAGTTCTTGATTTTTAATTTTTTCTTGTAAAACCAAACCTGCAATATTTAAAAATTGATTAGCTTCGTTATTTTGACCTTTTTGTTGTAGTTGAGAAGCGACTGATGATAATTCTCGAATTTTAGAAACATTTTGTTCCATCTTAGCAACATTTTGATTCATCTTAAATGCAGCTATTCCTGAAAAAGTTGCAAAACCTAAAGTGACAGATAAAAATATTAAACCAACATTCGTTCTTTTTTTGGCAATTGCTAATTGTCTTTCTGCTTCTTGTTTAGCTTCCGCTTCAATTTTTATCGCTTTTTCTTCTTGTTCCTGGGTACGACTAGCTGCTAAAAATTCCCTATCTTCAAAACCTAAACTTTTATCCTTTACCCAAGTTTCTGCTTCTGCTAAAGCTTCCCCTCGCAATAATCGAGATTTGTCCTGTTTTCCTGATAACAACCACTGTCGAAAATTCTCTGCATAAGGACGTAAACTAGCTAAAGTTTTTTCAATCCATAAACTATTAAAAATCGTCTGATAAATCTGATTATAAACTTTTAATTTACCATTCTTTTTAACAACAATTCCCGCTAACTGTAAATCACTTTGTTCAATACTATTATCAGTATCAATTCCTTGTGAATGCCAAATTTGTTGATATACATCTAATAAATACGCTGCTTTATTTTCATCTCTTTTTAAGATTCTATCCCGAATGGTTCTAAAATGTTCCGGTTCATCTTGAGCTTCCCAATTTTCAATTACTCTATTTTTGACTAAATTCTCTACAAAACTAGCTTCTTCTCCCGTCGGAATTTCATTTTTCGATTCACAAATAAAATTACAAATTTTCTGAGTTAAAAATGGCTGTCCTCCCGTCCAATCTAAAACCGCATTGAGTACAGTTTCAGGATTTTTAGTTTGGTGAGAAAATCCAGTTATTAAAGGTAAAGCTTCAGTAAATTCAAATCCTGTTAATTCAATCCCTTTACCAATATTAAAAGGAGTCCGTTTTTTATCTTGAATTAATTCTGATGGTGTAGCAACTCCCAACAATACAAAGTTAATACGGTTATATTCAGAATTGTCAACTCTTTGATTAAAAAAGGCACGAATTAAAGCAAAGAAATCATCAACAGGAAAATCTAAACTGAGGATACTATCAATTTCATCAATAAAAATTACTATTTGTGTAGAAACTAATTTTAATACTTTATCAATGAATTTACCAAAAACCTGCACATTAGAAAGTCGTTTATTTTCTTCCCATAAAGCATCTAAATCAAATTTATTCTCTAACTTTAAACTTTCAGAAATATGATTAATAATGCCATTATACCATTGTTCAGAATTTAGCCCTGATGTGCCAATAGCAGTTAAATCAATAGCCACACAAGCAATTTCTTCAATTTGTAATCTTTGCATAGTGCGAACTCGCAAACTAGATTTTCCCATTTGTCGAGAGTTCAACACAAAACAAAACTCTCCCGCTTTCACGGCTTGATATAAATCCTCATCTGCTTTGCGTGTGACGTAGGTGGGTGCATTTGGAGGAAGACTACCACCAAATTGATATTGATAATTTTGGGAAGTCATGGTTTTATAATCAATGGATAATAGTAGAGATATTAGGCTAAAAACGCATCCCTTCTTCCAGCGAGAGAAAAAGAAACCAAAAACAGTCGGTTTTAACCGACTTGAACTTTAAGGAATTTATTCCCTGGCTGACTACCCAGCCCCAAAAATGCTAGTGTAGAAAGTGAAAATCAATTTGTGATTTCTTTGTGTTTTCCCGTAACTACCCTGCTGTATTCCTGAGTTTTGCTGTTTTACTATCCTTAACAGCCTGTACCAATAGTCAATCCGCTAAAAACCTCCAAAAATCATTAGCTGCTGACCCTCAGTTGCAAAATAATCCTGTTCCTTTTGGCAAACCTCAGAGTCAGCAAGTAACACCCAACCCCAACACATCAACAATTAAGTTACCTGCTGATTTTCCCGCAGATATCCCCATTTATCCTAATGCCACACTAGAGGAAGTTATACCGGCTAATTCTGACAATAAAATATCAATTCGTTGGCAAAGTGCAGATCCTAGTAATCTCATTACCAGCTTTTATCGTCAACAATTCCAGGCTAAAAACTGGCAGATTGTCCAACAGCCTCAAGATGATATCGAGGGGACTTTTTCAGCCCGACGCAATGATTTACTCATTAACCTCACAATTAAACCACAAACAGTTACGAAAGCTGCACCCAATCAACCACAAACAGCAACTAAATTAGTAATTGAATATTCGTCTAATTCTCAAACCACAACTACCAATCCAGTTACCCAATCAAATAATTCTGAATTTGTCGGTCCAGTTTTACCTAATACTAATAGTCCCAACATCACAACCCAGCCAACTAGCCAACCTGAGATTTTAACAACTCAAGAATTTACTGATATTCAAAAAGCACCTCCAGAATGGCGATCGCATATTCAAGATTTAGCTACACTAGGTGTGTTATCTATCGAACCAAAAACCAACGAATTTTTACCTGATAAAATCATCACTCGTCGAGAATATGCTCGCTGGTTAGTTGCGGCTAATAATGCCATGTATGCTAACAATCCAGCTAAAAAAATTCGGTTAGCAGCCACTAGCACACAACCAGCTTTCAGGGATATCCTCACCAAAGATCCTGATTTTCCAGTTATTCAGGGATTAGCCGAAGCAGGTTTAATTCCCAGCGCTTTGTCTGGAGATACCACAGCGGTTTTATTTCGTCCTGATGCACCTTTGACGCGAGAACAATTACTTTTGTGGAAAATTCCTTTAGATACCCGTCAAGCCTTACCTGCTGCTAATTTAGAAGCCGTTAAACAAACTTGGGGTTTTCAAGATGCAGGTAGCATTGAACCCAAAGCATTAAGAGCAGTTTTGGCTGATTTCCAAAATGCTGAACAATCGAATATTCGCCGAGTTTTTGGCTATACAACCTTATTTCAACCTAAAAAACCTGTAACTCGTGCTGAAGCCAGTGCAGCTTTGTGGTATTTCGGTACTCAAGGTGAAGGAATATCAGCAACGGAAGCTTTAAAGTTGAAAGGGTAAGTAATGCAGATTAATTGACACTCTCAGGGCTAAAGACACTGAGATTCTACTGACAGAATTAGATTAAAGGTTTAGCCTAATCTAATCTCGC
>JBAXRM010000125.1:0-13197 GCA_037131225.1 Nostocales cyanobacterium ELA583
CCCTAAATGGTCTATCTTCTTCAATTCCAGGTCTTTTGTACTAAACATGGTAACAGAAACTCCATACAAGTATCTGTTACCATGTTCTCATTTTTCTGTTGATTTAAAACGGTTTTTAGTTTTTTTTATAGTCATTGAGGATAAAGCTTTCAATGATTGTGGACTAAGTTTTCCATCACAATCACCTCAGAATCAAAATTTTGTACTTAGTCGTTTTTATTGACTGTATATCTGCTTTAATAGTAGTTATTTCTATTTAGCTTCAGTAAATTTTAGTCAACCATCACAAGCATTAGTTCTTATGTACTAAATACATCGGTTTCCTTGGGGTGTGACACTTGAGGGTGCGGAATGTGGGTTAGAACGATTATTTCGAGAATTTAGGACAAAATCTGACGAAATTGGGACTTTTCCTCATGAAATCAGTTGTTTAACTGTATTTTTCTTAGTTATGCAGCGTGACCATGCCAAACATAACCGGTTCCCAATGGCGAAAACTTCGTGACACTAACTAGAGAGAGGGTGGGGGATACCGTTCAAGTCGCTACTATAGTGGCTTTTAGTTAAGTATGACACAAAAAATGCAGGTGCAATTCATGGATTACGCCTGCATTTTTTCGTTAAATTCCAAATCAAAAAGCCTTCGCTTAGTGAGTTTTTTGATGATTAGTCAAAACCTAGTAGATCAAAAATTTCGCGATCCTTGAGGGGTTGAGCATACAAGGGTGTCGCATCTTCAAGCATCCCTTTCGCCAGATTGAGATATTCTTGCTGTACTTCCAGAACCTCAGGATCAGGCTCCATTTCAAACACAGTACATTTTTTCAAACGACTGCGGCGAATTGCGTCAACGGTGCGGAAATGGGCAAGGGTTTTCAAGCCAACGCGATCGTTAAACTTGTCAATTTGATCAGTTCCTTCGCTACGGTTAGCAATAATGCCACCGAGACGAACCTTATAATTCTTCGCTTTTGATTGAATCGCCGCAACAATCCGATTCATGGCAAAGATGGAATCAAAATCGTTAGCAGTGACAATTAAGCAGTAATGAGCATGTTGTAAAGGAGCGGCAAAGCCACCACAAACCACGTCACCAAGCACATCAAAAATCACAACATCGGTGTCTTCGAGCAAGTGATGTTCTTTGAGCAGCTTCACGGTTTGTCCTGTGACATAGCCACCACAGCCAGTACCTGCGGGAGGTCCACCAGCTTCGATACACATCACGCCGTTGTAGCCTTCAAACATGAAGTCATCGGTTTGCAACTCTTCGGAATGGAAGTCAACGGTTTCGAGAACATCGATGACCGTGGGAACCATTCTTTTGGTGAGGGTAAAAGTACTGTCATGCTTAGGATCGCAACCGATTTGAAGTACACGTTTTCCAAGGTGTGAGAATGCTGCGGATAGATTGGAGGATGTTGTCGATTTACCGATACCGCCTTTGCCATAAACGGCGATAACTAAAGCACCTTCAATTACCATTGATGGATCTTGGAATACCTGAACGCTACCTTCTGATTCTTCGCATTTGGTAACTGATGGTGGATGTGTTGTTAAAACTGCCAAAATAGACTCCTAATATAAATAATTTTCTTGCTCCCCCTCTCCCTATGGGAGAGGGGGCTGGGGGGTCAGGGTTTTACTTGCCGATCGCTGCTTTTGCTTCGTAGAGAGTTTCTGAAGTAATCGAGGTGATCCCGCGATCGCTTGCAAATTTCTCGGTATTGCGCTTGATTTTGCCGCGGACAAAGAAGGGGATTTTCTTTAGCTCGGCTTCACCGTCCGCACTCCAAGAGACTCCTTCAAGGGCTTCCTCTAGGGGCGTGAGAATAACTTGATCGGAATTATTGGAGAGAGTATTGGTGAGATTACTGATAGAGGCGATCGCCTGTTCGGGAGATCTGGACTCTACGGCGCGTGACTCTTGAGAGGGGGCAGTATGCAGATGGCTCATGTGACCTTCGGCAAACTCGAAGTCTTCCTTGAACATGCCAATTAAATGTTCTTCTAGCCCCATCATCAAGGGATGTACCCAGCTATCAAAAATCACATTCGCACCTTCCCAACCCATTTGGGGTGAGTAACGCGCAGGCACATCTTGAACGTGAATCGGTGCAGAAATTACCGCGCAAGGGATACCCAAGCGTTTGGCAATATGTCGTTCCATCTGAGTGCCAAGCACTAGTTCTGGAGCAGCTTCAGCAACCTTGGCTTCGACAGCTAAATAGTCATCACTAATCACGGCTTCGAGTCCATGCTTCTTGGCAACTTCGCGTACTTCCCGCGCAAATTCACGGCTATAGGTTCCAATCCCGACAAGGGTAAAGCCTAATTCTTCCGTAGCAATTCTGGCGGCGGCGAGAGCGTGGGTGGCATCACCAAAGATGAAAACGCGCTTACCTGTTAAATAGGTAGAGTCAACTGATCGCGAATACCAAGGAAGTCGAGAAGCGTTAGGATTAGCGGCAGTAGAAATACGCGCTGCATCCCAGTTTCCCAACGTGTCAGACTGCGATCGTGCTAGAGCGTCACTCACATCAATGTCCGCAACCTTGCCAATTTCGGCAATGAAATCACGGGTTGCACCGACACCAATGGGAACGGTCTTGATCACAGGCTGTCCGAAACTACGGGTAAGCCAAGTGCAAGTTGTCAGGGCAATTTCGGGATAGAGGCAAATATTAAAATCCGCATCAGGAATCCGCTTCAAGTCATCAGGAGTCGATCCCATCGGGGCGATCACATTCACATCTACGCCGATCTCAGCAAGTAACTTCACGACTTCGCGAATATCGTCACGACAACGAAATCCTAGTGCTGTGGGACCAATGATGTTCGCTTTAGGACGAATCTGGGGATCGCGTTTAGGTCTTGGTGTATTCGGTGGCGGAACCACAGGTAATAGTAGCGTGCGAACTAGGTGATACAGCGTTTCACTAGCACCCCAATTTTCCTTTTTGGAATAGGCAGGTAATTCCAAACTCACGACTGGGATCGGCAATCCCATGCTCTTTGCTAATGAGCCTGGTTGATCTTGAATCAGTTCGGCAGTACAGCTTTCACCAACGAGCATCACTTGTGGCTTAAAGCGATCGTAAGCGTCGCGAACCGAAGTCTTAACCATTTCGGCAGTGTCACCGCCAAGATCGCGAGCCTGAAAAGTCGTATAGGTGACAGGCGGACGGCGATCGCGTCTTTCGATCATCGTAAATAGTAAATCAGCATAAGTATCGCCCTGTGGCGCATGAAGCACATAATGTACTCCTTCCATTGCTGTCGCGATTCGCATTGCCCCGACATGGGGAGGACCTTCGTAAGTCCAGAGAGTTAGTTCCATAAGTTATACTGAACACGGTTTAATTATTTGATTCTATAGGGTTTAGTAGTGCTAAACCCCTGCACATCTAGGGTTTTTGTGATTCTCTAAAAGTCCATATTTTAGCCGTGGTTAGTATATGTCAATATAAAAAAATCAATAAGAATATAGAGTGCTTCGCGCTCTATTTCTTAGACTGTTAATCTTCTACGTCTCTCAAGCGGACGCGCAAACAACTCGGCTAAATCGGCGGCTTGGTCGTAACCGTGAATCGGTGAAAATACCAACTCGATTGACCATTTTGTCGCCATCCCTTCAGCTTCGAGAGGATTGGCTAAGCCAAGCCCACAGACTGTGATATCGGGTTTCGCCTCACGACAGCGATCGAGTTGCTTTTCCACATCCTGACCTTCTGATAAAGCTGTCCCAATTGGCAACAGGTTAATTTCGCTGTCCATCAATAGGCGATCGATATAAGGTGTGCCAACTTCGACTAGCTCCATGCCACATTCACTCGATAAGAAACGGGCTAAAGGTATTTCTAATTGTGAGTCGGGAAATAGGAAAGCCTTGCGACCTGTCAGGGCTTGACGATAGCGATCTAGCGCAACTTTGCCACGACTAGCGGCGGGGGCGATGGCCTGTTCAAATTTATCGTTATCAACATTGAAAGCATCGGCGGCGGTTTTTAACCAAGCAGTCGTCCCTTCGATCCCAAAGGGATAAGGCGATGGTAATAATGTTCCACCACGCGAAATCAGCGATCGCACGGTATCGCTTAAAAATGGTTGGGCTAATAATAATTTTGTACCCTTGCCGATCGGTGGCAAATCCGCAGCACGGCGCGGTGGAAAGAAATAAACCGGACCAATACCCATTTTGTCAAATAGCCTTTGGAATTGGTCTTCTACCACATCTGCAAGGCTACCAACCACCATCAGGCTTGGCTCATCGCTGTGGGGTAGTACGGGAACCATCGATCCCAAACAGGCATCTTCGCCCTGGGTAAAGGTGGTTTCGATGCCACTACCTGAATAATTAAGAATCCGAACTTTAGGAAAAAATCTCTGGCTGAGTCGTTCCGCAGCTTTGGCAAGATCAAGCTTAATTACTTCAGAGGGACATGATCCCACTAAAAATAATGTGCCAATGTCAGGGCGGCGCTCTAGTAACTGATCAACAACACGGTCTAATTCGTCATTAGCATCCACGAGTCCTGCCAAATCCCGTTCACCGAGAATGGCTGTACCAAATCTTGGCTCCGCAAAAATCATTACGCCAGCCGCAGATTGGATCAAATGGGCGCAGGTACGCGATCCCACCACCAGAAAAAAAGCATCCTGCATTTTGCGGTGCAGCCAGACAATACCTGTCAAGCCACAAAATACCTCTCTCTGTCCTCGTTCTTTGAGTACGGGGGTATCAGCGATAGCGAAGCGCGACCTAGGAATCGCTTTAGGACTATATGTTTGAATAGGAACTTCCGTGCAAGGCTCTAGAGCCATGTTTTGCTCTCCTTTGGGGCTTAAATCCTTAATGTTTCGTTTTTATGACCGCCCTAAGTTTTGCAGGGCTGAGTCATGTCATGGTTGCGGAAATGGGCGATAGCGAAGCGCGACCTAGGAATCGCATGGCGATCGATAAGTTAGTTGTCTTTACTATATTGACTAAAACCTAGAGATGGGGCAAAAAGTTGCAAAGGTTTACAGAGTATAAGGATCTGCAATTTCTTTTGAGGCGACCATGAGTAAATAGGGCGCAGAGAGGGGGTGGGGGATACCGAAAGATAGAGGAGATAAGTAAGAAAGTTAGATAAGCTCAAATAACGGCTACCCTTCGACTACCCTTCGACATCGCTACCTCGACTTCGCTCGGCACAAGTCAGGGCAAGTCGCTCAGGGTGGTCTGGTCAGTATAGCTTGCTTGATTACTCTTACAAGCTCAGTGGCTTTAGCCCTGAGTTACTCACATATAATAAGAGTTTTGTAAATAAGGTAGATTTTTACAACATAAATAGCTATTATACGTAAAATTTAGGTTTATACGCCCTACTAAATTAATTATGAACACACAACCTATCCGCGTCGGAGTTTTAGGTTTTGGTGGACTCGGACAAGCAGCCGCTAAACTCCTCTCCAGCAAACGGGAAATGATTCTGGTTGCAGCCGCAGACCTAAAAGGCTACGCATACTCCACAGAAGGCTTAAATACCCAAGCTTGTATTACCACCTATCAAAAACAAAGTACAGTCGGTTATTTAGAACCAGTTGGCACATTAAGCAATAACAGCATTCAAGACTTAATTCAAGCGACAGGTGACGCTGTAGATGGTTATTTCCTAGCTTTACCTAACCTTCCTAACGACTTTATTCCCACCGTTGCTAAGGAATTCATCAAAGCAGGTTGGAAAGGTGTATTAGTAGATGCTATTAAACGCACCAGTGCAGTTGAACAACTCTTGTCCATGAAAGACGAACTGCAAGCAGCAGGAATTACTTACATGACAGGCTGTGGCGCTACCCCTGGACTATTAACCGCCGCCGCCGCATTAGCCGCGCAGAGTTACGCCGAAATTCACAATGTAGTTATTACCTTTGGTGTGGGAATTGCTAACTGGGAGGCTTACCGCGCCACCGTTCGGGAAGATATCGGCCATATGCCGGGTTATAGTGTGGAAGCTGCTAGAGCGATGACTGATGCAGAGGTAGAAGCATTACTAGATAAAACCAACGGTGTGTTAACTTTGGAAAATATGGAACACGCTGATGATGTGATGTTAGAAATAGCGGGAATTTGTTCACGGGATAGAGTCACCGTTGGTGGTGTCGTTGATACCCGCAACCCCAAAAAGCCCTTGAGTACCAATGTGAAAATTACCGGACGCACCTTTGAGGGGAAAATATCCACCCACACCTTTATATTAGGCGATGAAACCAGCATGGCGGCTAATGTCTGTGGTCCTGCCTTTGGTTATCTCAAAGCCGCTCAGGAATTGCATCAACGGGGCATTTCCGGCTTATTCACGGCTGCGGAGATCATGCCTAAATTTGTCAAATAAAGTCCTTTTGAGCTTAGATATTGTAAGGGTTTAGCAATGCTAAACCCCTACAACAGATGACAGCATTCTAACGAGTTTAAACTGGGGGAATTTTTGAAGAATAAGACTCTGTAGCTTCTTCCTCAACTACAGAGGGAGTTGTTTGCAATACAAAAGGTAATTCTGCACCGATTAAACCCCGTTGAATCTGTTCTGATGTTTGATTAAACACTATAAACAGAGGATAAATGGTATTAGCACCTTCACTCAAAATATGACTGTGACGAGGGTGCATAATCCATTCATATTCTTTATCTAACCAAACTTGGCTTTGTCTCCATCTTGTCAATAAGTCAGAAAAGTCCTCATGGGGACGATGAATGAAAATTAAAATCTCTACATCAGTTTTAATTTTCCATTCTGGGTCACATAAGATAATCGCAATATCACAGGGTAAACTTGTCGTTTGTGAAGTCTTAGTTTCCAGATCACGGATACGGACAATGGGAAGAGGGATAGTAATGACACTTTCCCCAGGACGACGGAGACTAGGAATCATCTCCAAATAGGGACGATGTTGTTTGAGGAGAGCGATAGCGAAGCGCTCTGTAGGAATCGCTGATATATGATTAGTATATTCAGCTAAACTAGCTTCATAAAGAGATTTATGTACAGTCATAATTTTATCAAAAATAAAAGTGTAAAGGATGAAAAATGAAGAATTAAACTTGTTTCGTTAGTCTTCATTCTTCATCTTTCAAACCTTCCTTAACCCATCTTTTCAAATACTTTGAACATTGGTAGATACATAGCCAACAAAATCGTCCCTACCATACCCCCCAGCACCACAATCATCACTGGTTCTAGAACGCTAGTAAGTGACTTAACGGCCTGTTCTACTTCATCCTCATAGAAATCGGCAACTTTCATCAACATCCCATCGAGTTGTCCTGTTTCTTCACCAATACTCATCATCTGAATTGCCATACTAGGAAAAACCGCTTCTTTGAGTAAAGCAACACTAATCATACCCCCCTGTTGCACCTCTTCCCGAGCAGCATCAATAGCATTAGCAATTACTTGGTTTCCTGATGTATCACGGACAATTTCCAAACAGGTTAAAATTGGTACTCCAGAACGAGTTAATGAACCAAAAGTCCGACTAAACCGCGCAATGGAAGATTTTTGAATCAGATCACCAAACAAAGGTAGTTTCAGAGCAATACTATCAATATTCAACCTACCAACAGAGGTTTTGTAATACTGTTTATAAGCAAATGATATTGCAAACAAAATTCCAATAATTAATAAAGACCAATAACTTCGTAATATTTCACTACAAGTCATTAAAAATTGGGTGAGTGCAGGTAATTCTATGCCGATATCTTTAAAAATCCCCGCAAAAATTGGAATTAAAAAAACTGTCATCCCCACGAAAATCGCAGTTGCCAAAAAGCCTACTACTACTGGATACGACATAGCTGATTTAATTTGGTTCTGTAATCTTGCCATATCTTCCAATAATTTAGCCAGACGATTTAAAACCTCATCTAGCACACCCCCAATTTCTCCAGCTTGCACCATACTTACATACAAACCATCAAAACAATCAGGATGTTTCCGCATGGAATCTGAGAGGTTAACTCCAGTTTGCACATCTGCACAAATTTCGACTAAAGCGGCTTTTAATTTAGGATTGCTACACTGTTCAGAGAGTACAGTTAAGCCTCTAACTATGGCCACACCCGCATTTACCAAAGCAGCAAATTGACGGGAAAAAACCGCTTTATCCTTAACAGAAACCTTAACAAAAGAATTCTGAAATTTCTTTAAATCGAATCGAGAAGCCAAGCTTTGAGATTCTTTTAACTCTTGAACAACAAAACCTTGATTTCTAAGTTTAGTCCGAGCATCATTCAAGGACTCGGAGGTAAATTTTTCTGTTCTGGATTTTCCTTGAGAATCACGAATTTTAGCAACATAAGTAGGCATAATATTAATTTAAATTTTTGGAGTTGGTAATTATTTCCTGTTCCCTTTTCCCTTTTCCCTATTTTCTTAACGTAGTTTAGCTCCTGCTGGGGCTATTGCACCAATTAGACGCTGTACTTCATCTGGTTTAGAGGTTTTAGATATTGCGGCTTCAAAAGAAATAGTTCCAGCTTTGTATAAATCAGCTAAAACTTTTTCTAGAGTTTGCATTCCCAATTTACCACCAGTCTGAATAGCTGAGTAAATTTGTGCTGTTTTTCCTTCCCGAATTAAGTTAGAAATAGCTGGGGTGATGATCATAATTTCTTGAGCCATTACCCGACCATATTCACTTGGTTTGGGATTTTTCTTAGGTACTAAAGTTTGACTAAAAACCGCCACTAAGGAGTTAGATAATTGCACCCGCACCTGGGTTTGTCTTTCTGAGGGAAAAACGTCAATAATTCGGTCAACGGTTTGTGCCGCAGAACTTGTGTGTAGTGTACCAAATACTAAGTGACCTGTTTCTGCGGCGGAAATTGCTAAAGCAATTGTTTCTAAATCCCGCATTTCCCCTACCAGAATAATATCAGGATCTTCCCGTAAAGCTGCTTTTAAAGCATTGGCAAAACTCTTTGTATCTTCTCCTAATTGGCGTTGATGAACTAGACTTTTAATTGGTTCATAAACAAATTCAACAGGGTCTTCAACTGTTAAAATATGTTCTGCCCTAGTCCGGTTTATTAAGTCAATCATTGCCGCTAGGGTAGTAGTTTTCCCAGAACCTGTCGGACCTGTGACGAGAATTAATCCTCTAGGTTTTTCCGTCATTTCCCGAACTATATCTGGCAAACCTAATTTTTCAAAGTTAGGAATTTTAGAACTTAATGCTCGTAAACAAGCAGCATAAGCACCACGTTCTTTATAAACATTCACCCGGAAACGAGCTAATCCTTTCACACCATAAGAACAATCTAATTCCCATGTTTGCTCTAAGGTTTTGCGCTGAGTGTTGTTGAGCATACTAAAAATTAGTCTTTGACACTCATCAGCACTCAATATGTTTTCACCAATAGGTGTTAGATGTCCACTAATCCGGAAATAGGGAGGCAAACCAGCAGATAGGTGCAAGTCTGAGCCACCCATATTAATCAATTCTTCCATTAAGTCTTCAATCATCATTTCCATAGTCTGTTTCTCTCCGAATTAATTAACAATCAAAAACGTAAAAATCCCAACTGAAAGTGTGCAGCTAATCTGTAAAGCGAGGTGTCATACAGTAAGGACAATCTAACCATTCTGGTTGTAATTCTCCACTGCAACTTAGACAAGTCAGACCACTTTTGCGTTTAGCTTTTAATTCAGCCTCTAAACCGTTGTCTGTAAATGTTACCCGTTCTACTTCCTCTAGAGTAGTTGCGCCTTGGCGAACTAAGTCCAAACTGTATGCCAGTAAGGTTTTCATCCCCTCTTCAACAGCTACTTCTTTAATCCTTTCTGTAGGTGCTTCTTTATTGATCAGGGTTTGCAGATCTTCAGTAATTCGCATCACTTCATAAACACCACAACGCCCCTTGTAGCCAACGCCACCACATTTTTGACAGAGATTTTTATGGGTGGCTATTTCTTCTGGTGGGATAATATTCGCTTTGTAAAAAGTCACCTGAGCCTCTTGGGAAGCTATTAGACCATAGCGAGCTAGTTCTTCAATGGTGGGATTATAGGCAATCCGACATTCAGAACAGACGCGACGGACTAAACGTTGTGCTAAAACCCCAATTAAAGAACTGGAAATCATGAAAGGCTCAATACCCATTTCTCCTAAGCGAGCGATCGCTCCAGGTGCATCATTAGTGTGTAAAGTAGTTAATACCAAGTGACCTGTTAGCGCCGCCTCAATCGCCGTTTTCGCTGTTTCCTTATCCCGTGTTTCCCCCACCAACAACACATCTGGATCTTGCCGCAAAAACGCCCGCAAAGCCGTCGAGAAATCTAACCCTTTTTCCCGAATTACCTGTACTTGAGTAATCCCCGGTAAACTGTACTCAATCGGATCTTCTACCGTACTGATATTAATTCCCGGATCATTCTTTTCTGATAGGGCCGAATACAAAGAAGTAGTTTTCCCCGAACCAGTTGGTCCTGTCACCAGAATCAATCCAAATGGCTTACTAACCATATCCTTGACAATATTCAAGGTTTCTGGGTCAGTAATTAACTTATCCAAACCCAATTGAGTAGCAGAGTTATCTAAAATCCGTAAGACTACCTTTTCTCCATAACGACTAGGTAGAGTATTTACCCGAAAATCCACCTTCCGTCCTGCGAATAACCGGCGAATCCGGCCATCTTGAGGTAAGCGTCTCTCAGCAATATCCAGGTTAGAAATAATTTTAAATCGCGCTGTCACCGCCGGAATAATTTTTTTCGGCATATTATCAAATGCCTCCCGTAATACCCCATCTTTGCGAAAACGAATCCGGAGATACTCTTCCTGGGGTTCAATATGAATATCCGAAACACCCTCACTTAAAGCTTTCAACAAAATCCGATTCACAAGTTTAATGATTGGTGCATCATCAGCACCCTTCATGGCCTTATCTAAATCAACATCATCATCAGTAATTTCATCTAGATCCTGATTCTGTAAATTGTCTAAATCTCCCTTAACATCATAATTTTTTTGCTGATCTAAGGTCTTTTGGCGGGCAGCTTCTTCATTTAGGTATTGATTAATGATGGTTTGGTAATCTTTCTGAGTAATTACCTTACGCTGCAAAGACAAATTTTTAGGACGCAAAATCCGGTTGAGATCATCAGAAGCGTCGAGATTATCTGGATCAACCATTACCACCACAACATAAGTTGGGTTTTGCTGATTATCTGTTGACAATGGTAATAACTGATGACGACGACAGATTTCAACAGGAATAAGTTGTTTAATTAACAGCCCTACATTGGTTGTATCAATTTCCTTAATTTCAGGATCAAGATACTCAACGCCGTATAAAATTTTGAGTTCAAATAAATGTTGTTTTTTGTATGCCGTTACCAACTCAGGTGATAATTGCCGCCCAGTAATGGACTCCAATACCTCTGTCAGTGGTTGACCCGACTTGCGGCTAGTAATCACAGCCCGTCTCATCTGGTCATTGTTGACATAACCAGATGTTACTAACTTATTACCGAACGGCGAAAACTCAGTTCTTGTAGTTAGCGCAGTGCTGCGCCCTTGTGATGATGAGTAATTCATAAGCAATTGGGTTAGGGTAGGGAAACCTCTTCTTTAAGTATTCCCATACTGTGGTACATAATTCTCATTGATACTGTATTAAGTTCAAGTTAACAACCTCTATATGTAAAAATTTTTATAATGAGACAATAAAGCAATCACTGTACGTTCGCTCATTTTAAATCTGCAAGATTTAAAATGAGCCTTACAGGGCTTGTAATCTAGGCAATTCAACTGGTTCAGCCGTTTTCATCTTGCATAGAACTTTTGCCATTTTATGATTTATGCTATCTCTGTGCCTTAAATAATCACCTCTGGAAGCCTTCTGTAATGGTCATAAATTTTACTGGTAATTAACGGGTTACTTGAAAATAGCCGTTTTCCTTTTGCATTAAGGCTCTAATTCCCCTTCCGATTTCAAAATGAGCGAACCGACAGTGATATCACTTACTGCCCAAATATCGGTATTGAAGAAGGAGTCACCGAGTCAGTAGCCAGGAGTCAGAATCAATCACTCGAGGATACCCTGCACCGAAGCAAGCTACACACCCGCAACTGATTGAAGACCACCAAATCTACGATTTGGTGGGGGTCTTAAACCCGGTTATTCATCCGCTACTCGCACAGACTCCTGACTTGGTAACTCCTGAATCCTGTTCGATTAAATTTCTACTGGTAAAAGCATTTGAGATAAGTGGATAATAGTAAACGAAAATAAACAGGTAAACTATATAAGCCAGCAATTAGGCGAACCAATAGAGGTGTAGCAAGGAATCGCTGAAGTTACCAAACACGTCAAAATCCACATCCAACCATTCCTCTCAGCACGTCAGTGACTGAGTTTTCCACCTACCACATATTCTTATGAAAAGTGACTCCCCGTCCGAAATTAACGCCAACGAATCTAGCAGTGAGGTTAATGAGCCAGTAGTAAACCAAATAAATGAACAGGGAGATAGTATACTCACTGAAGAATATGGTAACGCTACAGCAAATCCCGGCGAAGTTGATCTCTCTGTTTTATCAGAGTTAACTCAACAAATTGAAACTCTCAAAGTTCAACTGGAAGACCGTAGCACTCAATATATGCGAATTGCTGCAGATTTTGAGAATTACCGCAAACGTACTGCCAAGGAAAAAGAAGAACTTGACTTACAGGTAAAGCGCAACACAATTACAGAATTGCTGCCCATAGTTGATAATTTTGAAAGAGCGCGAGCGCACCTCAAACCCCAAGGTGATGGCGAAATGACAATTCATAAGAGTTATCAAGGGGTTTATAAACAGTTGGTGGATTGTCTAAAACGGTTAGGTGTAGCACCTATGCGTCCTGAAGGTCAAGAATTTGACCCGAATTTGCATGAAGCAGTTATGCGAGAACCTACAGATGAATACCCGGAAGGAACAGTTTTAGAAGAGTTAGTTCGCGGCTACTACTTTGGTGAGCGTGTGCTTCGTCATGCTATGGTGAAAGTAGCAGCTCCTAGAGAAGATGTTTCTTTGGACTCAGAAGACTTGTCCAATCAAGATAACAGTTAACCTAAACAGTCTAAGGCTGCTGATACTTGCTTAAAGTTTCTCAGCCTTACAAGATTACTCGGTAAGCGTAAAGCTCAGTCACTTTAGTGCTGAGATATA
>JBAXRM010000126.1:0-13185 GCA_037131225.1 Nostocales cyanobacterium ELA583
AAACTGGTTTGCTAGTTGCTGCTACTGTACCTCATAACAGCCGGAAGTGCTGTATCATAACCACTATTATTAATATTCTTCCAATTAATCAGTATATTATTAACTTCTACGGCTGCTTTATAAGTTTCGATATTCGCTGGGCGTTGTCCAATTGCATCAAGTTTTTGTTGTCCAACAGCACTTGGATTACCGTGTACTTTAGAATTAAAAACTTTGTTGACACCATAACAAGATTGTAGTATTTCCGCAGAAGCATAGCCAACTTCATCGTCTAATTCTGATTTAGAAAAGTAATTAATAATCGCTTTTAGTGAAGGTAAATTATCTTGCGAGTAAACTACTGGTTGAATTGAATCAAACCAATCCTCTTTATTTGACAAAGCTTGCACAACTTCTGTGGGTACTCTTAACCCACCCTTGTTTACCCAAATTCCATCGGTTATTTGACTTAAAACTTCTTCTGGTGTCATGGTCTATCAATTTAATTTAGTAAATAAAAATATGTTAAGGATGCTAATGCTATCGCTTTGGGGTTGTGTTGTTGTTAGTTAATATCATGACCACTGCATTCGTTAAACGTACAGGAATCAACCCTTTAAAATCAATTGAACTCACTGTTGAGCAATTAAATATACTATTCAATGAACCCCGAATTACTGGAGTTGTTGATATTTCAGATTCAGGTAAGTTAATTGTCAACTGTGAAGACGGTTTATCTAGGATGATTGGGTTTTCTGATAGTCAGATAATTTGGTTTGACAGTTATTCAGACCCGGATTAGTAGAAAAAAGGGAATAGGCATGAGTTAATCTATTCCCAGCACTACATCATCTATTAACTAAACTCTAGCCATTGTTTGATTTTAACATAATCACTAATAAAATCAAGCTTTATATAGTGAAATGAAGATTACAAAAATCATTGATGCTATCGCTTTTTAGTCTTGGTGTTTTTGAGATTTTAATGATGAACACAATCAATTTTGCGGGTATTGAAGGCAAGGTAATTCAAACTAGTCCACATGGAAATTATGTAGTTGTGGAACTTAGCGATCGCATTACGATTGTGGGTACTTATTCAAACAAGTTTCATTGGCCAGAATCCACCGATGAAAGTTCTGGATTCACCAGTTTTATCACTTACATTGGTTTGAAACAACAAGAGTTCTCCAGATTTAGAGATTGGGTAATTGCTAATAATGGTTATTTCGAGGGAGACGACGGTACACCCCGACAATCAAAACGAGTCCGCAGATTTCCACTGGAGATTAAGTTGAGGGGGTTACTCGCTGAATCTGTTGTTGAGTTGATTCATGGGGAAATTGGATAATGCTGGAAAATACAGGTGACAATTACCTATTAAGGTGATTGAGGATTGAAACCAGCAATAACAAATAGCAAACACAATAGCGTTATTGATTATCGGTAATGCTATTGCTGTTGTTTTCTGAAGATGGTTATATTATAGAGGATTTAAAGATGATTGGACAATTATTTACCACTGGCATTGGTATTTATCAAATGTATCCTGGCACTGAAAATAAATGGATTGCCCAAGTTGATTTTGAGGATGAAAGTCATGCCCAATTAGGTGGTGTAAAGGGGACTTTAGCAACTAAATATGGTGATAATTTATTGGAGTCTGTGAAAACAGTTAAACAGGATGCCCAGAATTTGGGAATTAGAATGTTGACATTACCTGATACTAAATTCAAACTCTATGTTAAACGATTGTTTGTTGATAAAACTGAGGTATGGAAACAAATTGAAGGGGTAGCCCAAGAACTCGATTTAGAAGTTGTGTCTTGTTTACCTGAATAAGTGTTTGATTTGCTGGTTAAATCTAGTGGTTTTTTCTTGGCAGATAATTTTATGAATATCCCTGATTTCTTGATAATATCAAAAATCAGGGATATAACAGTATTATTTTTGCTGTAATTCTGCATCAATTAATGTTTGAAATTCCTCCAAAGAATTAACATTAATACTTGGTAAAAGTAAATTTTCCAGGATGGACATATTATCAATTTGCTTGATATTATAGATTATCTTTTCTGGAAGATTATCAAATCTAGTAGAGAGGATTTTGATAATGTCATCTTGACGAGTTATTTTAGCTCCTTTTTCTTGGGCATTTTCTTCAATAGTGCTGAGGAATGGCATATTTAACTCCTTTTCGTAATCATCTAATTTGGTTTGAAATTCCGTTTGTAATGGTGGTGGCAAAGTCATCATTTTATCAATGCACTTAACTAGATTAATAATGTCAAACTTAGTTAAGCCTCTTTGATATAATGGTCTAACCAAACTCCACTTCCATTGTTCTCTTGCAGTTAAGTCCCTAGTAGTAGCTTTGGTTTTTAGATGTGCCATTACTATTATAGCAAATAAATTATTACTTGCTTCTAGGTCTGACCATTGATAGTCTAATAGTTTGACAATACTAAATTCCATTTTAACTCTACTATTACCTAAACCGTATTCATAACTATTTGGTCGCCAACTTTTGTTTTCATCTCCTAATATTGCTAAACTTATTACTGGTTGATTAAATAAATCATAAGAACGATAATTATAGATAAACATTCTTTGTGGAAATTCTTTATCATGCTGACTTTGGACTTCTATATGTATTAAAATCCAAATTACTTCATTATTTAATAACCACACTTGAAACAATTTATCAGCATAGCGTTTTTTAGTTTGACTAGATGCGGTAATTTGTTCTATTTCCTTATCTAAGGAAATAGGAGGGTTACTCCAGTCAATTTCTTGATGAATGTCTGGATAGAAGAATTGTAAGAATAATTCCAAATATTCTCCTATGGCTTCTTTCCATGTTTGATCATAGTTCGCTGTTGCTTCTGTCATATTTGCCCCCGGTTTTTGGGATTTATAATAAATCCCCAACTTCTTTATGATACCATTAATTTTGTTGTCAATAGTATGATATTGTCTGAGATTTATATACTACAAAATTTAGTATAATTAATAATACTCCTGGCGATCGCTCACTCACTTGAGAACCCCGAAGCATTATCAATATTATCAGCATTGTAAACATAGGTAATCAGCCCCCTATTGGCATTGATAGCGCAGCGTGGCATAAGCCATAGTCTTGAGTTACCCGGAAGTTATCGGTAGGAGCGCTATCGCGCAGGAGGGGCGTTGTTTTCGAGGTTTTGTTATGGCTATCAACATTCTTTCCAAAGCTGACAAGAAACTTTCTCAACTCAAGGATGGAATTCGAGTTTTGGCTTGGGAACAGTACAAGATTGATAATCGTATCAAAGGTCAGGAAGGTTATAAAATCTTTGAAGCAGAATGGTTAACTCATGACATTCATAAGATGGATCAAGCCAAATTTGATAAGTTTATTGCAGGTTTAGGTTATACCGTAGATGACTTACTTGCTGAAAGGAATAGATATTATCAGAAACGTAATCGAGCTACTGGTATTGGTAATGAACCCGCTGGTTTTGGTAGCGAACCTGCCAGTGTTGATTATGTTGAAGGTAATCAACCAGATAACATTCCATACTAATTAGTTTACAGTCCTAGTCTCCTTTGGGGATTAGGGCTTTTTTTTAATGTTATCACTTGATGTTTTTGATTATCTAACATGAGGAATTTATGGCTATTAACATCCCCGCTAAATTTGGCAGTGGTTTACCTGAACCCAATAAGAAAAAGGGTATTGACTTTGATAAACTTACTGAAAAACTTCGTTTTGAACGTGATAATATTCAACCCTATTTAACTAATCATCAACTTGTATTATATCATCATAGTTGTGATTTATTTGTAGGTAATTACTATCACGGTAAAAATCATTTCCTGAATGTGAACTTCACCAGCAATGAAAGTGAAGAATACCCACCACATCGTAATGATGAATATGATGAAGTTGGTAAGATTTTAGCTAATTTGTAGTTCTTTAGTCCTGGTTCTCTCTGTGGGAATCCGGGCTTTTTTTTTATTCACATTAATCGTTGGGGACGCTATCGCTGAGGGGAGTTGAGTAATTTGGAGAATTTTATGAATCCTAACCCCAGTGATTTGAAATTAATTAGCAAAGTTAAATCCGAAACTTTAGCTGATTTAAGAAGCTTTTGTAGAGGAAGTGTGAATTTAATGACCAGTGATGTTTCTAGTTACGCTCAAGGCAGATATCGCCTTTGGTTATTTCATGAGTGTGATTTGAGAACTCCTGGAACAATCACTAAAGCTTATTATAATGATAGACTTGGGAATTTCTGTCAGCGAGTTTATCCCGGAACTAATATCGGTTTGTTAACTTTTGGTGGCAAGATTGGTAATATTCAAAGTACCGGGTTGATTATACCACATCGGGATCATAGTTATTCTAGACCAATTGCTAGAACTGTGAATCTTGGTAGTTGTATATTTAATTATGATGGCAAAGATTATCAACTTAATGATGGAGATATCATTGAGTTTAATTGTAAGAAACTTCATGGTGTTACTAAAATCTTGAGTGCAGAAAGATTTAGTATTAATCTCTGGCAGTTGAATCAAGAGAAAGGCTATCATCTAGTAGTTTAATTATAACAATTAGTAACCCCAGTCTAGCAATAGATTGGGGTTATTTTTCATTTATCTGTGGGGGTGCTATCGCTGACAGGGGGCGTTGTTTTTTGGTATTCATCATGTTTTATCAAGCCCCTGAAATCCAAGGCAGTATTCGCAATCTTCGTCAATATTATCGTGAATCTATGCGTCAAGACGTATGGGCTTATGTGTAGCGACCTGCAATTATAAATTCCAAAACCTGCAATCATCGTTGTTTCTAGCCAGGATTATTTGCAACTATAATTTCATTTGAACCAGAATTAATTGCAACTGAGCCAGGATTAAATGCAACCAACCTGCAATCATCCATTTCGACCAGGATTAATTGCAAATAAGCCCAATACTTTACTAGGGCTAAGTTTTCAGGGTTGACAGTGGTTTGTCAAAAAACTCATATCAGAATTTAATAAATTAACTTTGAATTCCTTACCGAGTTTTTTTACTAAAAAAACAACGTCTTAACGTTCTCTAAACCTTGTCAGTGAAGCAGTAAAGAAAATGTTCGTTTGTTTTACTTTTATAGTTGCAGATAATCTTGGTTCATACCGATGATTGCAGGTTGGTTGCAAATAATTCTGGTTCAGTTGCAGTTAATCCTGGCTGAAGCGCAATTATAGTTGCAAATAATCCTGGTTTGTAAATGTCTTGATTGCAGGTTTGGGCATTTATAATTGCAGGCTCTTACACTTATGAAATATATATTGATGACGTTTTAGTGAAGAGTGAAGATTGTCATTGGTGGTCTAATACCCGTGAAGAAGTTATCACAGCAGTTAAAGAAATCGGCGAACAACTCAAGCAAAAGGAGTTAGTTAAACGAGAATTAGCTACTGTTGGTAATAGCCTGTATGTTAAGTGGTGTACAGATATCACTAGAGCAGGTAAAGCTCAAGGTATCACCGGCTATTATGGGATATTTGAAAAGCGTCATCTCTATTGTTTCGCTACTTATCAGAGTTTAGATGCTGCATTAGCGAAATTGGGTGAAATTGAAAGTAGAAATGATGCTGAAAAAGCGTTATTTAATTCTTTCAGGAATGATTAATTTATACTTATTAACCTCAGTCATGAGATTGGGGTTATTTAATGCTATCGCTTGTTGACGATGGTGTTTTTGTAATATCATTATGTCAGAATATACTGAATATCATGAAGCTCATGGAATGCCAGTTTCTGTAACAAAATATGAACCGGAAGATTGGGAGTTAGAGGTTCAGGAATACGAACAACGAGATAGTGAAATGAAGACAAATTTAGCAATAGCTCTCAATAATATGTTATCGGCAAAGTTCCAAGTTGAGAACCTGAATAATCCTACTATATCGTATGAAGTAAGGATTGAATTGATTAGTAGATTTCTTGACAATACTATCAAATCTATTCAGGAAGTTCAAGGATTACATGACATAGAATAAACCCACAAGTCTCTAGTCTAACTAGGGACTTTTTTATTGCTAATAGCTTACACCACGCTAATGCTATCGCTTGTTGTTGGTGTTATTTACATCAGCATTATGAAAGCATTTTTCACTGGACACCGGGATATGGTCAACATCAAAGATGGAATTAATCAATTAATTGATATTGCTTGGGAACGGGGAGTAACAGAGTTTTTTAATGGTATGGCTTTGGGTACTGATCAATTAGCTGCTGAGGTTTTAATTGAACGACAACTTCATTGGACTGCTGTTATTCCCTGTCAAAACCAAGACAGATTATGGACTCTTCAACAGAAACTTAAATACAAAGAACTCCTGAAGTCTGCATCAAATAAAATCGTGCTTTATCCAGAATACACACCGGGTGTCATGCAAGCTCGTAATCAATGGATGGTCAAACATTCTCATATTTGTTTGGCTGTCTATGATAATCGGTTGACTGGGGGTGCTGCATTAAGTGTGAATATAGCGATCGCTCACCATCTCCCAATC
Organism: Nostocales cyanobacterium ELA583; assembly: GCA_037131225.1. Taxonomy (GTDB): domain Bacteria; phylum Cyanobacteriota; class Cyanobacteriia; order Cyanobacteriales; family Nostocaceae; genus Dolichospermum. The sequence continues at coordinate 6,524 of JBAXRM010000126.1, forward strand.
ATTCAATTTAATCCTAGAACCTTGGAAATAGCAGTAATTGAACCCAAACAACTAAGTTTATTTTAATGCTATCGCTTCCCGATTCCGTTGTGTTTTGGGAGGCATTTTGGAAAATAAGTCTTGTTTTCATTGGATTGTCAGAAACAATTTTGATGATGCCGATTTTTGGCTGGTTAATAAGGGTAGTTTAAAAGATTTAGGAAACCCCATCAAACAATTCCAACCATATTATACAGGTCTTAAATGTCCGGTATTGATATGGCCTGACTATGGATATTATCTCTGCGTTTATTTCCAGCAAATTGGTGTGTGGAGAAGATGCGGAGTTGGAAGTACCAACTACAAAAATCTGAGAATTTCTGATATTCGTAGGGTTTTTAACGAATTATCTCAACAACATTCAATGCAATATAACGAAGGAATAAATGTCAAAATTACCTACTAATGTAAACTTTCTGATATTACATTATCAACAAATTAGGGAAAATGTCCATTTTGTAATGTTACGGAATAATGATGGTATTTACTCTACAGGAACTTTAGCAAATATTCCCAAACAAGAATCAACGGATGGGGGTTGGCATTTATTTGGGGAACAGAAGTTTGTCAAAGAACGCGCTGCGGTGATTGTCTATAACAAACTATGTCGGGGTGTACCAGTGAAAATCAAATGACCTAATGCTATCGCTTTTTGATGTTGTTGTTTTTGGTATTCAGGAAATGAATGAATTTCTAGAAAGTTTATCCCGTGCTTACTGGAAAATGGACTATTCACAGTTTCTGCAAAGAACTGGATTTGTTGAGTCAGATTATGCCCTGCAAAAGTTTAAACTGTTTCAACAAAGTGCCAAGGGATTGTTAGATTTTGACCCCGACACCTTAGCATCAATTTTAGCACAGGAAACTGTAACTAAATAGTAAATGAAGGGACTGGTGTGGATGATAGCACCAGTCTCAGCTAGTATTTGCAACTATTTTATCATGACTCAACATAAATCACTTGACCTGTTATTAAGTCTACGAAATACTGCCATTGAAGTTCAGCGTGAAATTGAGGTTATTATGCCCGATGCTATTGCTGAAGCTTTGAAACTTGCGGAAACTTCCAAAAATAAGGTTGTCTATCATAATAAGGATGGCAGAATTGTTTTAGTGTTGAAGAAACGGTTTTCTACTAATAAAGAGGATACCACACTTGCCAGATTAGACGAGGATATTCAACGCATTACTGGGGAATTGGCTAATAAACACTCTGAGGAAATTGCAGATATTGAATTTCAGATTGCTAATCACCGGGATGCTATTGAAGAATTGGAGAAACAACAGGCTAAATTATTGAGCGATCGCCGCATTAGCACACTCAAGAAACAGTACCATGAACACCGGGAATCAACATTGTCTTTAGACCCCAATTTATCGGTGTTTTTGAATTAATACTATCGTTTTCTAGTGTTGTTGAGTTCAATGCTAAACAATGGAATTAAGACGATATCGGTTTAATCGCAAAGTAGGTAAAGTTTACTTAGAAGTTGGTAATCAACTGAGTGAAATTGGTGCAACTTTGAAGATGATTATATTATGGGCATCTGCACCAATATTTGGTAAACCATTTGCCCATTTACCTGCACAGAATTGGGTGCAAATAACGTTTCTTGATATGCAGAGTAATTGGTGTTATGCACTGTTGAATAATGGAACTACAGATGCTTTAAATCATTGGTTACAATACAGAAAACAAGTTGAATCGGAATTGGAATTATGTGGAGTAATCACCACCATCAGTTTTAATTTAGTTGAAGGTGAACATGAATGTTTTAATTATTCGTTTTCGGGAGTTCGGGGAAAACCAGGACTCGAAGAACGGATGAAAACACTGATTGATAATAGTGGTCATGCTTTGGTGGATACATCGGTGAATCTATTGACGTAATAGTTAGGAGATAGGGGAAACCTTATCTCTAATGCTATCGCTTTTTGATGTTGGTTTCTATGAAACTAAATGATGTTAATGTCTTTCAATTTTGATTATGACTAGAAAAAGAACCGCTAACAATGTCCAAAATGGAGTTAATGAAGTGACTGAGAATAATGTTCAAAATGGAGTTAATGAAATGACTGGGAATAATGTTCAAAATGGAGTTAATGAAGTTAACGTAAATTCTGAATCCACAATTAATGAAGTAATGGAGAATCTTGAAGATACAGTTGATGAAATGAATCAAGAACCAGATGTTAGTTCTGAATTTGAAATAGATCCTGCATTAATGGGAGAAGAGTTTAATTGTGTAAGAACTAAGCGATTTCCTTATGGTATTGTCATCAATGAGGAAACAGCCGGGTTATTCATTCCTGAAAAGAGTTTAGCAAAAGCTGGATGGTTTGGAACTCCCGAAATAGTTGAAAAGGATTTATCAGGTGGTGTTGAGAAAGGATTATTTATTACCAATGCTAGAATGATAATCTTGGGTAATGTGCGTCCCTATTTGAGATATAAAACTGATTTGAAAGATAACCGAGAATTAGAAGGAATAATGATTGGTTGGTACGACGAATATTCTGAAGAAATTGACAAGAAAATGATGAGTGCAGTTTCAGAGCATTTAATAATGTTTCTAGATAATGCCAACAATTTTCTCCATGAAACCCCAATTAGAATCAGATTCAAGAATGTATCGCTGTGGAGTTTACGAGAAGCTTTGGAACAGTATTACTCTCAAGCTGAATTGACATTTGCCAGAATGCTCAACAAGAAACCCAGTGGTAAAGATGATAGATGGCGGTCATTGTGTGTTGTTGATGTGGAGTTTAAAGGTGTTAAGGAAGGTGAAGGTAAAAATCGGTCATTCTGCTGCAAAGTAGGGACTTACATTCACCCCGATGAAGAAAACTTCCCAGCTTTGTTTATGGGAACAAGAACTAAAATGTCTGCGGTGTTGGAAAAGTATGATACTAGCTTAGGCTTTGATGAAACCGTCAAAGCTTTGTTACCAGCACCTACTAAGTTGGCATTACCAGAAAGTCAACAGTAGTCATTAAGGATTCACGGACAAGTAAGGACTCAGGGGAAACCTTGGGTCTTTTTTTTAAGGAGTGCTATCGCTTAGAGAAAGTGATTATTTAAACACCTGAGTAGACAATGAAACTATTATTGACACCGAAACCATCGATATTAATGATGCAAAGGTATGTGAGATTGCAGCAACTTTGTATCAAGTTGGTGAGAATATCAGGGAAACCGGGGCGATTTTTTGATAATTCAGGAGTTGATGAAACTACCCAACGAAGAAAAGATTAAACAGTCGGCATTTTTTGTAGAAAGACTTGCTGAGTTTAATCCTAGTTTAGTTATTCAAATGCTTAACGCTTATTAAGTTTACCACGAGTCAGGAGTAATTCTGACTCTTTTTTTTCTGTGGGGACGCTATCGCGCAGAGGTGTTGGTTTTTTATTAATTGCGAGGACACCCATGAATAACATGATAGTTCATTATCAAGGATTCCAAATCGAAATTTATGAAAATCATCCTACATGGATTGACCAACGATATGCTTCCGAAGTTAGTCTTTCCTCGCATCCTGATTTCTATATATTTGATGGTAACGCTTGTACTCCAGATTTCGACAGTTGTTTGAATCAATCTCTCAGAAACTGTGATGACCTTATTAGAGATTATGGGGCAAATGTTATGTTTGAACCAACTTTGGTATTGAATCCTCCTGGTTGGGATGATCCAGACAATTTCTAACAATTAGTTGGCAATACATAAGGGTATTGCTGACTTTTTTAATGCTATCGCTTTTTGGGGGTGATTCATCAAATAAAAGAGGTGAAAATGTTCATCAAAACTATCGCAGTCAGCTACGAAAGAAAGTTTAATTTGGGTGACTTTAATAGTGCCACATTAGGTTGTTCAATTTGGGCATCAATATCAGAAGGAGAAAACGAGGATATGTGTACTCAACTTCTCCAAGATAAATGTCGGGAAGCTGTCAGGGAAGAATACAGAAAACTGATTAATAAAGCTGAACCAGTAGAGACTTTCACTGTTAATGGTAATTCCCCTGTTGCCGATGAATATATACCAGAAGGTAATATCTATGGCAAGTAAATAACAAATAAGCTGGGTTTATCCCGGCTTTTTCCATTCAACTATAATGATTGTATCAATTACTACGTTATTAAAGATGGTTGCTGGTCATTGGAGGAGAGCTTTGAGGGCAGAATGAGTGCAATGATATTAGGTGAGTGCGAGAGATGCAATTATTGGATGAGGAGATTAAAATATAGTTAGCTAATGTTGGTTTTACTTTATAGGTTTTATGACTCCAGTTATTTTGCAAAAGCTTAATCCTATCGTTCTTGAAAAACTCAAATATCTTGCTCAAAGTCATCAACGGACTTTAGAAGAAGAAATCACATCTATTCTTGAAGATGTCACGGAAAATACACCTATAATTACGCCTGAAAATAGGGGCTGGTTTCCTGGTTTTTTTGAGGAAGTTATTGGTGGATGGGAAGGAGAACCACTGCTTAGGGAGCATCAAGCAGAAGCGCAGGAGAGAGATTTTTTGTTATGTTCAAGATTTAGAACTTAAATTAAATCCCGGTTCTAAACAAACAGGAATTGCTTTATTATTTAAATAGAAAGATTAAGGAACAGTTAGTAAAGATTAGTTTTTTTCTGGAGTAATAGAAATGATACAGGATAGTGATCAAAAAATTGTTTCAGAGTTTCGCTCTCGACTAGAAGCGATAATTCCCATTTTGGATTTACGGGTATTTGGTTCAAGAGCGAGAGGTGATGCTACAGAAGAATCAGATTTAGATGTGTTTATTAAAATTACTGAATTAGATAGATCATGTCGAGAAAAAATCAGCGATTTGGCGTGGGAAGTAGGTTTTAAATATGATCTAGTTATTTCCACCTTTGTAGTTACAGAAGCACAGGTAGAAAGGGGAGCTATGGGAGCTAGTCCCTTACTGTCTAAGGTGTTACAAGAGGGTATTGCTATAGGATAAATCAGCAACTAAAGTTATTAATTGAGTACCGTTTATCTAAAAGTGAAGAAACGTTAACAGAGGCGAGTATTTTATTAAAAAGGTCAAGAGATAGGTGTGAGTTATTGATTTTTTCTTTCAATTGGTATCAAGGTTTCCAAATTAAACAACCTAACACCTACATCTATAACGAAAATTCCTAGCATTTGGAATATTATAAACATAATAAACCAAGATTTTAACCCACCGGGGATGCTAGTAAGAATCCCCACAATTTTAGATAAATCATTGATTTTATTTCTGCTTTCTGCAAGTTGTTCCCAGTTTTCATCATCGTTTTGTTGATAAACCTCTAATGCTTTGACTCTGCTCATCAATGAAGAATCTTCCCATAAAAGCATTTTTTCGACTTGTTGCATTTTGGCAGAATTTTCCCTAACTTGAACTTCTAATCTAATTAATGTTTCAATTGATTGTCGGTCAACAATGGGATTTTCAGTTAAAGATTTAACAAGAAATTCTAACTCATCAGTAGAATGTCTTCCCGCCCCTGATTTGATAGCTTCGGGAATAGCCCTTAGTAATATTCCATTTCTCTCATTAGATGCTTTAAGTTTTTCCTCTAGTTGTTTTCTTTCAGTAATATCAACAGCTTGATTGACAATAAAAAATTCATGTCGTTTAGAGGAAACAGCTAAACAAGTACCTTCAAAATAATACTCCCAAGTTATTTCAGTTCCCACTGGGGAGTCAAGTAATTGCTGCATTTGCACACTTTGCTTTTTGCAACTTCCACCCGCCAGCATTCCCTTGATATTCTCTTTCTCTAGGTTAAACAAAGCAGATAGTTTATTATTAACCGTAAGATATGTCAGATTTAAGTCAACAATTGAAATAAACCCCGGCATGGCTTCTATAAATTCAATTTGATATGCCTCTTGTTCTGGATTCATAATTTTAATTGAAAAACTTAATTTCTATTTTATTCCTAATATTTTAAATTGGCATAAATTTGGGTATGAATTTGATTTTAAATATATGATCAAAACCAGCGATTATACCCTATGAAAATATTGATTTTTGCAAGTTCAAATCTAATCAATCCACAACGACACAAACCGGAAATCTTGACCACTAAATAACCCCCGGTCACTGAGTTTTAAGTCTGGGATCACCAACAACGCCATAAATGAAAGTGTCATGAATGGTGCAGTCAGTTTTGACCCTAATCGTTTTGCCCCAGCATCAAGTTCTGCATACTGTTTTGCTACCTCATAACCATCAGCATCACTCATCAACCCAGCTACAGGTAAAGACAACACCTCAACCCTGTTACCTTCCACCACCGCAATACCACCTTGATGTGAGATTACCGCATTTACCGCTGCACATATTTCCGTGTCGGTTGTCCCAACTGCCACAATGTTATGGGAATCATGCGCCACACTCGATGCGATCGCCCCCCGTTTCAATCCAAAATTATGCACTAATGCCACCGTCGGCTGTGTGTCTTGATACCGATTAACAACCGGGATTTTTAGGATATCTGCGTTTAAGTCAGCTATAACCTCACCGTTTTCAATATGTGCTGGTACACACTTTTCCCCTGTAATCATTGGTGACAAGTTAAGGAAAAGGGGAAATTGTCAAGGGTGGTATTTGTA
>JBAXRM010000127.1:0-13042 GCA_037131225.1 Nostocales cyanobacterium ELA583
ATCAGCTTTTGGACGATTGAGAATGGTTCATTAACTTACGCCGCAGTGTACTAGCGCGATCTAGGAATCGCCAAAACAGAAGATATGCGTCATGGACGTAAGAGCAAAAGTCAGAAATTTGATGGTTTTAAACGTCATATTGCTTTCATATTTAGACATAGGAATAGTTAGGGCTGTTGGTATTACCAGTGCCAACGCACCCGAAGCATCCGTAACTTTTGATATAGAATACAGGAGGTTTAACCCTGGCGATTATTCAGGATTTTCCAACAAAGTTGAAGCCACAGAAATATCATATCTTTGTCCTGTTTCTGTAATTTGAAAGTCCAAAATAAAATACTTATTATCAGAGAAATGCTGATGTTTCCTAGCAATTAGTTCATCAATCATTTGTCTGACCTGATGCTGAGTTTCTGCATCTTCTGTGAGCAAATGTTTTTCTAAGAAAGCCTCAAGTATTGGTTGTTTTTCTGATTCAGTCGCCAACGCAGTGTTCCATGCTATTGCAGCCAAACTGAATAATGCCTTACGTCTTCTCAATGTGCTGACATTATCTAAATATGGAGCAACGAACTGTTGGAGAATTTCTGACATTTTTGGAGCGCCCTTGGGTTCTATCGGTATATTTGCAGCCAATTCCCCAAATCCCCCCTCCACCATCTTCTTTCTAAGTGCTTCCAGGTTTTTCTGCTTATCTTGGGAACTCTGTTTTTGTTTCATCAAATCTTTAAAATCCTTAGACTTTCTTGCCATAGTGCATCTCCTGTTTTGATTATTTATGGGGGTCTATTCTAACAATTGTTCTAAATCACTCAACAATTTCTCTAGCTTTTTGGTTTTTTTCACATCTTCCCACACCTGGGCATTCTTCAACCGTTTCCCAATCTCAGAATATTTAGCATTCAATGTTTCTTTGGCTGTGATTTTCCCTGGGGTTAATTCCTTTACTAACTGCTTAATCTCACTTAAAGATAGATTTTCATTAAGAACTTTATCTAGTAGTTCCCTACGTTCATCTTTATCTTTGAGTTTAGCGATCGCCCTGGCTTTGGTGTATTCTAGTTGACCCTGCCGCAATATTTCCAATACATCATCGGGTAAATTCAATAATGGTAAACGACTAGTCCGAAAACTTTATATACTGAATATAGCAGTAAATTAAATAACTAAATTAAAGAGTATTTTCACTATAAGTTATCCTTTGGATATATTTCCAAAAGATAGGATAGACAATATTTCGATTCTTATCTAAATAAACTATTTAATTTAACAACAAGAAATTGACGTATTTTTTATTACAAAAGTCTGATAACAAGCTACCTTAAGTATCTGCAAAAGTCTGTAAATGCTCAGTAACGTAATAAAAATCAAATAATTGATAAGCAACTTGTTCTCTAATTTTAGGCACTTGAATGACATACAAAATTTACTAAAGTGACTGAGTTTCCCACTTACCACGAGGTCTTATGAAAAGAAGAAATGAACTAGCTGAATTACGTCAAGCCTTTAAAATATCTCAATCTCAATTAATAAATTTATAGGAGAAAAAAATGTCTAATCATTCTGGTAGTTATATGCTTAACGAAATCTTGGAGTTAATGGAACAAGAACAGATTTTTGGTTGGTTAGGCAAAGAAAAAACCCAATCTCTTGTTAGAAATATTACTAACACTGCGTGTCGAAAATATGACTGTAATAGTGGAGAAATTTTAGAGAATTTTACAGATCGCTTTGAGTTATGCTATGGCTGTCTTGCAGATAGCAAAGACCTTGAAAACGGACTTTGTGAAGTTTGCCGAAATGATATGGGATAGATTCAAAAAGAGGCAAGGGAGCAGGCGGATATTCAGACGGGTATCACTGTTGCCCAGTATGGTGCAATTGCGAGTTCATTTGAAGCTGCTCACACATCCTAATGGGTTAGGGAATTAATATTAGTTTAAAACGGATTGAACGACTCACCTATAGTTTTGGTAAAATCGGCATTAACCTACGCCAATCTAAAATATTGAATCAGGAATTAGGAAATTTACCCAATGGTAATGTCCTGAAAGGACAGAGAGTGGTAATTGCTGTAGATGGTGGGAGAACTAATGCCTATCCTATTTTTTGGAAATATATCCAAAGGATAATTTATAGTTAAAATACTCTTTAATTTAGTTATTTACTACTATATTCAGTGTATAAAATAGTGATTTCACCAAATTCACAAAATCGCATTGCTACCGAGTTCCGGTTTGTACGTTTGTGGATTGATTAGATTTTAACTTTCACAAATTAATATTTATTTTCATGGGGTGTAATCACTGGTTTTGATAACCAATTAAAAATCAAATTTATGCCCAAATTCAGGACAATTTAAAATATTAGGAATAGAATGGATAATAAATTTTTAAATTAAAATTATGAATCCAGACCAAGAGGCATATCAAATAGAATTTATAGATGCCATGCCAGGGTTTATTTCAATTATTGACTTAACTCTGAGGTATCTTGTGGTTAATAAAAAACTAGCTGAGTTGATGAACTTAGATAAAGAATCTTTGTAAGGATTCAGGTCTAAATTTGAGGGATTAAATCCGGGGTCTGCACATCAGGATTAACCATAGCTTTGATAGCTTGTTTTTCGTAGGATAAGTGTCCGTAATTATTTATCCACTCCAAAAAAGCTTGCAGTCTGATTCCTATATCTTGTCCTGGTACTATCTCTGGTGACCAGTCTGCCGTTTGTGTTTCTCCGCACTCGCTGCAAATGCACGTGTATCTTTGATATTCTACTATTTCTATGGGTCTGTCTACTAACTGTGCTACTTGCTGTGTTTCTATTTTTATTGGTTCTTTACTGAATTCCCTTTGACCACAGCATCCGCACACTTGAGGTCTTAGGATCTCAAACCTATCTACTCGACCAAACAAACCCCTTTCTCGTTTTTCCCGGATGCCCTGGTTGTCCCCCTGGTTTTCGTTTTGGAGTCTCACTCTCTAATCAATAAACATCCAAAAAGATTATATTTTGTAATTTTAGCATCAATCTGTTAATCCTTGTTAACTACCAATTACCCATCACCTATTCAATTTTAAAGTTAACAGGTAAGCGAGTATAAATTCCTTGAGGATCATTCATTGTTTGTAAAGTCTTGATTTCCTGTTGGAATTTTTCTAACTCATTTATAAGTGGATTATTAGGTTTAGTTTGAGTTGTTTCTATTCCTAACTTTGCTTTTGTCTGATCTAGTTTTTTCCCAAATAACCGTTCTGTGAAGCTACTCATCTGGGGATATTCTTGTAATTCCCAATTAGTACCCAATTTTGCTTGTTTAGCTGCATATTCAATAGCTACATTTAAACCACCAATTTCATCAACTAAACCGATTTGTTTGGCTGCTGTTCCTGACCAAACTCGTCCTTGGGCAATTTCTGCTACTTTTGCAGTTGGTAATTTACGTCCTTGGGATACTTTTTGCAAGAATAGATTATAAATGTTGTTAACACTGCGTTGATACAATGCTAATTCTTGAGGTGATTTAGGACGAGAAATAGTTTGTTGATCTGCATATTGGGCTGTTTTCACAGTATCCCAAGTTATGCCATTATTATTGCCTAATTTTTGACCATTAAATAATACGCCAAACACACCAATAGAACCTGTGATTGTATTAGGTTGGGCAAAAATGCGGGTAGAATCACTAGCAATCCAATAACCACCAGAAGCAGCTACATCTCCCATAGAAACAATGACGGGTTTAACTTGACGAGTTAATTTAATTTCTCGCTGCATAACTTCGGCTGCGGTAGCACTACCACCAGGGCTGTTAATTCTTAGAACTACAGCTTTGATTTGATCATTTTGCCTGATTTTCGAGAATATTTTTGCAAAATTATCGCCTCCGACTTGACCACTATCACCGCTACCATTGACTATTTCTCCTTCTGCATAAACAATGGCAATTTTATGATCTGAATCTAAGGATTTTTCGGGAACTTCTGAATAATCACCCAGGCTTATTTTTGTAAATGTTTTATCTTTTTCATTCTTACCAGTTAATTTTTTCAAGTCTGCAAATACTTGATCTTGGTAAGCAATCTTATCTACTAAGCCATTAGATTTAGCGGCTGTGGCTTCTAAAATTGGTTGACTATTAGCGATTGCTTGTAAATTCTGTGGTAAAATTTTTCGGCTTGTACCCACAGATGTCCGCCATTCTCCCCAAACATCATCTAATAATTTCTGCGTTTGTTGCCGATTTTCTGGACTGAGTTTATCAAGGATTAACGGTTCTACTGCGCCCTTAAATTTACCCACCCGTACAATCTGCACACCAACACCATATTTTTGAAATGCCCCTGCTAAGAACATGGGTTGTGAACTTAAACCATTCACTTCCATTGCCCCCATAGGATTAACTACAATTTGATTCGCTACGGAACTTACATAATATTCTCGTTCACTCCAATCTGGACTATAGGCAATAATTTTCTTCCCAGTTTTACGGAATTTTTCCAATGCTTGACGAATCTCCTTCAAAGAAGCATAACCAACCGTACTATTAGCATTAGTTCCATCTAAATAAATACCCACAATGCGTTGATCAGATCCCGCATTTTTTATAGTTTCTACAACTTTACGGAGTGTGATGCTATTTTCCTCAACACCGCTAAAAGTTTTTTGCAATAATTGACCAGAATTAGGTTCGCTATCGGTGATTTTCATAGACAAGTCAAAAACTAATACTGACTTATCTTTGACTGTTGGGGCTGAACTTTGGGAACTAGCAACTGCAATTAATATTACTAAAAATCCCAGTGTACTAACTCCCGAAAAAATTGTCAGTCCCAGTAAACTGCCAACTAAACTTGCTAAGGTTTGTTTAATAAAATTATTCATTGGTTATTAGTCATTAGTTATTAGTTATTAATCATTGGTTATTAGCACAAAACCAAATTCAGGCAGCTTGATCTTAATTAAATCCGGTATAACCTCTGAGATTGTTTTAATTTATACAAGCTATTGTTAGCAGTACAAAATAATACGGTAGTGATTTCGGCAATTAATATCTCTGTTAATTCTACTACAGCCGCTTCTGATACTGCTGCTGCCTTGAGAAAAGGCATTGCTAAACCAGCAATATCAGCCCCTAGAGCGATCGCTTTAGCTACATCTAAACCATGACGTAAGCCCCCGGAAGCAATTAACGGAATATGGGGATCATGCGCCCGAATACTAGTAATACAATCGGCTGTGGGCATACCCCAATCCCCAAAAGTTTGCCCTAAACGCCGCTGTAAGGAAGTTTCTGCCCTTTCACCTTCAACCAAAGCCCAAGACGTACCACCAGCACCAGCAACATCAATGGCTTGAACGCCAGCGGCTATGAGTTTTTCTGCCATTGTCCCTGAAATCCCGTTACCTACTTCTTTGGCAATTATGGGAACTGGTAACTTACTGCATAAATCATGGATTTTGTCAAGTAAACCCAGAAAATTAGTATCACCTCTGGGTTGAATGAATTCTTGCAAAGGATTAATATGTAAAATCAGGGCATCAGCTTCAACAATATCAATAATTCGCAAACATTCATCAACGCCATATTGATAATTAAGCTGTACTGCGCCTAAGTTAGCAAAGAGAAGAATATCAGGCGCATATTTACGAACGGCGAAAGTATCCGCAACTTGAGGTTTTTCCACCGCTACCCGTACAGATCCTACACCCATTGCTAATTTGTATTTTTGGGCGACTTCAGCCAGACGACGGTTAATAATTCCCGCTTGTTCTGTGCCTCCAGTCATGGAGGACATTAATAACGGTGCATGGAGATGTTTTCCTAAAAAAGTCGTACTCACATCAATATCTTTACCATCAAGTTCCGGTAAACAAACATGAGTAAAACGATATTTTTCTAAGCCAGTAGTGATTTCTGGCGATTGGACACGATCTTCTAAACAGATCCGGATGTGATCTGCTTTGCGATTTTGGGTTTGGGCTGGGGTGTTAATAGGAGGGTTCACGGTTTAATATGAAATTATGTGAATATTTATATTTTGCATTAAGCCCTGGCGATTATAAAGATGCCTCCGGCACGCTACCGCGAACGCGGCTACACAAACGAAGTTCGCCTTAGCGGACTAAGGAATGTGAATTAAATAAAATGCAAAAGTAGGGTGTGTAAAGCCCTTGCGGGCATGGCTTCGCTTAGAGCGACAGCGTAACGCACCATTCCACGTTAACTCAGAATTGCAGGTTATTAAATTTGCGTTCCTAAGAGAATTTCAAACCCACGCAGGTGGGTTTTGCCTGTGTAGACGCGATTTATAATCGCCTGGTTCAAGATATATCAATATCTATTGTCGCAAATATTCTTCATATCCAAGCTGATCCAATTTTATTTGCTTTTCCATGACCATATCACATAGACTTTGCCGATAAGCTTGAACTTTTTGGAGTAATTCTGGTTGGTGAGTGGCGAGAATTTGCACAGCCAAAAGTCCAGCATTTTTAGCGTTACCAATAGCTACAGTAGCAACAGGTATTCCTGCTGGCATTTGCACTATAGAATATAAAGAATCCACACCTTGTAAATTCCGAGTAGCGACAGGGACACCAATTACAGGTAAAGGAGTTAAAGATGCTACCATACCAGGGAGATGAGCCGCACCACCAGCACCAGCGATAATTACCTTAATACCGCGTTGATGTGCAGTTTTTGCATATTCAACCATCCGTTCTGGGGTACGATGGGCAGAGACGATGGCAACTTCAACCACAATACCAAATTCTTCACAAATAGCGATCGCATCCTTCATGGTAGGCAAATCGGAATCGCTACCCATAATAATACCAACTTCAAGACTCATAGTAATTTTAATCAATTAAAAGCTGTAAACAGGAGAATAAAATTCCCTATTGAGTGAAATTATCCCATGATTCAGCAACAAAGGTACCTAAAATTGATCTTAATAAATAGGGGATTTAATTTTTTCTGAATAATGGTTTTACAGAAAAATAAAGTTTTTAAAAGAGACGCTATTTCTAACGTCTCTAAATTCATTAAAACTCCGCATTTTCTGGTGTCCGAGGGAAGGGAATTACATCCCGAATATTCGCCATACCCGTCATGAATTGCACCAATCTTTCAAACCCCAAACCGAAACCAGCATGGGGAACAGTCCCATAACGACGCAAATCTAAATACCACCATAAGTCTTCAGGATTCATACCTTGTGCTAAAATCCGTTTTTCTAACACATCAAGTCTTTCTTCCCGTTGCGAACCCCCAATAATTTCCCCTATTTTTGGTGCGAGAATATCCATAGCCCGAACAGTTTTTTCATCATCACTCAACCGCATATAAAAAGCTTTGATTTGTGCGGGATAGTCTGTGACAATCACGGGCTTTTTGAACAGTTGTTCCGCTAAATAGCGTTCATGTTCTGATTGTAAATCTGCACCCCAACTCACAGGATAATCAAACTTAACATCGGCTTTTTCTAAAAGATGGACTGCTTCTGTATAAGTCAATCTTTCAAACTGATTATTAATAATATTATTCGCAGTTTCTAAAACAGTATTATCAATTCGGGCATTGAAAAATTCCATGTCTTCAGGACAAGTTTCCATCACATATTTAAAAATATATTTCAGAAACTCCTCAGCCAAATCCATATCACCTTCTAAATCACAAAAAGCCATTTCTGGTTCAACCATCCAAAATTCTGCTAAGTGACGGGAAGTATTAGAATTTTCTGCGCGGAATGTCGGACCAAAAGTATAGACATTAGTAAAAGCCATTGCCATAATTTCGGCTTCTAATTGTCCACTTACTGTTAAATATGCAGGTTTATTAAAGAAGTCTTGTCCATAATCAATTTCTTGATTTTCTGTTCTGGGAATATTCTTTAAATTAAAATTAGTAACACTAAATAATTCTCCAGCCCCTTCGCAATCACTAGCGGTGATAATGGGAGTGTGTACCCATAAAAAGCTCCGTTGTTGAAAAAATTGGTGAATCGCAGTCGCGCAAGCATTTCTCACCCGGAATACTGCACCAAAGGAGTTACTTCTAGGACGCAAATGAGCAATTGTTCGCAGAAACTCAAAGGAATGACGTTTCTTTTGCAGTGGATAAGTATCAGGATCAGCATCTCCGTATACTTTCACTTCATCAGCTTTTAATTCTATTCTTTGTCCTTTTCCTTGGGAAGCTACTAAGACTCCTGATACTTCAATGGAAGCACCGGTATTGATTTGTTTTAATATTTCTTGATAATCTGGTAAATCTTGATTAATAACAACTTGCAAATTCCCTAATGCTGAACCATCATTAACTTCTAAAAATGCAAATCCTTTTAATTCCCGTTTTGTTCTTACCCAACCTTGGACTACTAAAGTTTCTTCTGATTGTCCACTTGTTAATATTTCGGCAATTCGGCGTTTAATCATTTTATACAGATTGTGTTTTTTCAAAATTTATAAAGAATTGGATCACATCCCCGACTTTTTCAATAAATCGGAGATATTTTAAATCAATTACCCAACCCACGATTTTAATAACCAACCTATAATAACGCCTAAACCTCCAAAACGGACAGCTTGCCAAAAAGGTCTTTTCAGGCTAGTCCAAGAGAATAACTGGCTTTCTAGGTTTATTTCTAAGGTTTCTAACTGTTTTTGAATACGGGTTAACTCGGCTTTAATTTCTGGTGTCTGCTTTCTATTTTGCTTTAAATTCTTTAATTCTTGTTGCCATTGTGCCTTTTGTTGTTGATCTTGTTGCACTTGGATGTATCTATCTTTCAAGAATCGTAGTGAAGTTTCTACCTCCTCTAATTCCTGGGCAAAATCTGACTGGGGATTTTCTTCTGAATTAGTCATTGGTGATGAGTCATTAGCTATGATGATTAAATGATAATTTTTGCTTTTAATTCGGCACTTAGTCTTATGTCTCAAATTAGCCAACTAAATGAAATTAGCACTCTAGAACTAGCACAGGCACTGATGGAAAGGCTAAGTATCTCTCCTGATGATTGGCATCGTCTCAAATCTAACCGCAATGCCCGCGCTAGTGAACAGGCTGCGGCTGCAATGGTATTTTTGGTTAAAAATGAACCCCAAGAGGCACAGGCAAGGCTGGAACAGTCCATAGGCTGGCTAGATAAATCCATTTCTGCCCCTCCCTGCCCTACACACGGACATAAACGAGATCAAATATAGATTGTAATATACAGCAAATTTGAGGTCTTATGAAATACAGACTGCCATCCAAAAGCATTTCTTGATAAGTATTTACGATAAAAAAGCAGACTTCTAAATGAAATCTGCTTTTGTTTTTTTAATATAATTCTGGATGTCTTCTTATCTGTTACCTATCTGATACTTTTAACCGAGACATTCCCCGACATCTGAGATATCGTGAATGTCTAGTATAACATCACCAACTGAGTTAGTGAAGGTGGTATCCCACATTGCCTTAGAACATAATTCTAAGGCTCTTGATTGTCTATCAACGAGTTCAATACCCAAATTTTCTCTAGAACTACCAAGTTTTCTAAGGAAAGGTTTATTTTCTTTGTAGCCATTCAAGTCTATTCGGAACCATTACAGTTACTCAAAATATTTATTGACTTTAAATTAACTACAAAACTCTCGTATATATTTAATATTATGAATCTATTGTCGTAAAATGTCAATAGATGTCTGAAGATTTGATGTCCTATTCTTTACTCCTATAAATTTTATGGATTCCTCTTCCCCACTGTGTCAAGCTATAGCCCATCGGATCATTGCCAGTCCGCAAAAACGAATTACCTTTGCCGAATACATGGATATGGTGTTATATCATCCAGAATATGGCTATTATGCCAGTGATGCCATAAAAATCGGCTTTCGGGGTAGTGATTTTTTCACATCTGCCAGTTTGGGGGCTGATTTTGGGGAATTATTAGCAAAGCAATTTTACCAAATGTGGGAGATTTTAGATCAACCGATACGTTTTGATTTAGTAGAAATGGGAGCAGGACAAGGTATATTAGCATCCCATATCCTCAATTATTTAAAGCAAGAATACCCAGATTTTTTTGCCGTAGTCAAATATATTATTGTTGAGAAATCACAAAGTTTAAAACAAGAACAACAACAACGGTTACAAGATTTTGCTGTAGATTGGTGTAACTTGGAAGAAATACCACCTCAATCTATTACTGGCTGCTTCTTTTCTAATGAATTAGTGGATGCTTTTCCAGTCCATCAATTTACTTTAGATGCAGGGGAATTGCGGGAAATTTATGTCACCATTGACAATCAAAAAGAAGCAATCAGTGAAATCCCATTAATCCGTGATCCTGTATTTGTTGAAGTAATAGGAGAACCATCAACACGACAATTAGGAGAATATTTTAAGTTAGTAGATATTGATTTAAGCCAAAATACTTATGAAAATGGCTATCGTAGTGAAATTAATTTAGCAGCTTTGAACTGGTTGGGTATAGTGGCAGACTGCTTGCAACGCGGGTATGTGATAACAATTGATTATGGCTACCCTGCTCATCGTTATTATCACCCCAGGCGATCGCAGGGAACTCTCCAGTGCTACTACCAGCATCGTCATCATGATAATCTTTATATCAATATTGGGCAACAAGATATCACTGCCCACGTTGACTTTACAGCCTTATCATCTTGGGGTGAACGGTGCGGACTCAAAAAAGTTGGTTGGACGCAGCAAGGTTTATTTTTGATGGCATTGGGAATAGGTGAAAGATTGACTGCACTCTCCTCTGAAAAGCAATCAATATCACATTTGCTACAACGACGGGAGGGACTACACCAACTCATTAACCCATCAGGATTAGGAAATTTTGGAGTTTTAGTTCAAAGCCAGGGACTAAGTGAACAAGAAGCATCACAACCACTCCAGGGATTAGTCGTACCAGAGTAGAGATCAAGGGAAAGGTTGAAAATCTTTTTAACAATCCTATATCAGCCTTGATTGGACTAGCATAACAACAGATGACATAGCAGGAGTCACCGAGTCACCGAGTCAGGATTCACCGATTCAGGAGGAAGAAATAGTAAACCCTCTTGTAGTCCGAATTTCATGATCAATTGATATCTTAACCTCCTTGTTTGTTGCTACATTCAAGTCAAAAATCTGTTCAAGGTGAAAATTATGACTGCTCATGATCTGTTAGTGCTAGTAACTCTACTGTCCCCCGGACTCTTACTTTCCGTAATTATTATGGTAACTTTTGCCGCTGGAGGCTAGTACCGCTTCGCGGAAGTCAAAAGTCAAAAGTCAACAGTCAACAGTCAAAAGTCAGAAGAGGAAAGAGAAAGGACTTTTTTATTTATTCTTTCACTTTTATTTCTCCTGACTCCTGACTCGGTGACTTCTTCTACTAACAACTAACCACTGACAAAGGAACGTAAAAAATGAAGGTGGCATTTCTGGGAACTGGATTGATGGGACTACCGATGGCTCAAAGGTTATTAGCTGCCGATATAGAGCTAATTGCCTATAATCGCACCCCAGAAAAATTAGAACCGCTACGAAAAGCAGGAGCGCAAATTGTGACCAAACCCAGGGAAGCAATTCGCTCGGCTGACTGTATAGTGCTAATGCTTTCTAACGCCGCAGCTATTTATCATGTGTTACTGACAGATACTTCTTCGCATACTTTATCAGGACGCAGCATCATCCAAATGGGGACAATTAATCCCTTAGAAAGTCAAGAAATTAGAAATACAGTAGTTGCGGCTGGTGGTGAATATATAGAAGCGCCTGTTCTCGGTAGTATTCCCGAAGCTCAAACTGGCAATTTAATTGTCATGGTAGGTGGGGAGGAGGAACAGTATCAACGGCACTTAAAGTTATTGCAAACTTTTGGCAAAGCTCCTGTATATATTGGAGCAGTAGGTTCTGCCTCAAACCTTACCCTAGCACTCAATCAACTGATTGCTTCTCTGACAACTAGCTTTGCTTTGAGTCTGGCATATATCCAGTTGCAAGGCATTGATGTTGATTTATTTATGCAAATTCTGCGTGAAAGTAAACTTTATGCTCCCACATTTGATCAAAATTTGCGGCGGATGTTAGATGGGAATTATACTAACGCCAACTTACCGACAAAACAACTGATCAAAGAAATAGATTTATTTATCTCGGAAGCGAAATCCTTGGGTTTGAATCTCAACAGTATTGAGGGTGTAAGGCAAATTTTACACGCAACTATGAAAATGTCTTACCCAGAAGATGACTATTCATCAGTATTTCCAGCGATTCGGGAATGGGGTGAAGTCAGTGGGGGTTGATTTGGTAGGTGTATGGGTGAAGGAAAAGATTGAATGTAGAGACGTTCCATGGAACATCTCTACAAAGGTTATCGCTAAAACGGGATGTCGTCTGGATCGGGTTCTGGCGTAACTCCTATAGGGGATGGAGACTGCACAGGTGCAGGTTGGTATGTCGGTTGAGGGACTGTTACCTGTGGGGCTGATGTGGGATAGTTTGATTCATAATTAGTCTGGCTGTAGGTTGGTGGTGCTACGGTCGTTTCATTAACTGGTGCGGTTCTCGTAGCTGCTGGTGGTGAACTAGTAAAAGTACCTTGTCCAATGGAGTGAATCTTTTGCACTGTCAATTCTGCGCGTTTTTCCTTAAATCCTTCGGGACGTTCAATGGTATTCATACCTAAGCGCCCTTCAATAATAACGCGATCGCCTTGATGATAACTTTGGTGAATCTCTTTTGCTAAATTCCCCCAACCTATCACTTTTAAGGGATGGGATGGATCTTCGGGCTTTGTTCCGGCTACATGAACTATCATTTCTGTAACTTCTAACCCATCTGGGGTATGTCGCAGTTGGGGATTATCGTAAATTTCTGCCATTAAAATACAACTGTTCATCAATTTCTCCTCATTTTTAATACTTTTTCTTGGAGTCAATTTAACTTGACGAAAAAAGTCAAGCATAATTGATTGTTAGAGCCACTTCTAGTACACTGCGGCTTAAGTTAATGAACCATTCTCAATCGTCCAAAAGCTG
>JBAXRM010000128.1:0-12951 GCA_037131225.1 Nostocales cyanobacterium ELA583
ATAACCTGCTGGGAAAAATATTTTGAGTATATTTACTCATGCTGAAAGTGGGTTAGTAACTTGCAGATTTTGGTTTAAACTGCCTAGATGTTTTTGCGCTTCTGTTTGCAAATTAGTTAACCGATTTTGTTCCTGAATAATATGCTGACGTTGTTGCTGAACTTATTGCTGTTGTTGTTGCAGAGTATTAATAGAATTTGCCGTTTCCCCTCGTTTCCCCTGGTTTTGAGGATTAGAAGATTTCATGAATCGGGGTTAAATTGCGGTGACTAATGCGGCTAATCTTTCTTTCTTTATGGTTAACTTATCCCATTATTGCCTTCTATGCCCGCTGCTAGAATTACCATATATCACTTTTCAGCCACAGTCCACCAAGCCAAACCATAAGATTGAATAGCCTCGTTCACCTGTTTCTGAAATCGCACTCGAATTTTATAATTACCATTAGTAGGAACTGGGCAAAAAATATGTTCAACACTATCAATTTCACTCACAGAATCACAAGCAACAACCTCATTACTTTTCCCATTAGCTTTAACTAAATAAATATCAAGATTATTTAATCCTTTATCTTTAAATTTTTTCCCAATATCATATTCCTGATTATTATCTTTATCATTCAACTCTACCAAACGATCCCAACTTAAAGTAATAGCCACAAAACTATTTTTTTTCAACCTCTTTTCTAAAGTATATTCTTGAGCAGAATTAGCATTAATAGTACCATAATCCCACCCAATAGGCGGCACACTTGCGTTAGATTTCCATTCACCGCCATTCAATTGTTCATAAGCTCGAAAAGCATTTAAATGACCCGCTCCCATTTGAGCATCTAGGGGAATTCTAGGATTTTTATAAGCGTCCGTTGCTAACCAATCTTGATTTTGTTTATCAACTAAAGTCCTCGTCATTCCCAACCGTAAACCATCACCACTGTCCTTTATTTTGTCCGCCGAATTGAGTAATATTGCTTTCATGACTTGATGACGACGAGCATCAATAGTCCAATTTGGTTGTTTAGTTCGCAACTGTCTATCAACAAATTCCTGTAATAATGCCACAGTAGCAGTAACCTGTGGTGAAGCAAAACTCGTACCTGTAGATTTATTTAATTTACCATCAGGATTAAGTAAAGGAATATTAGTACCAGGAGCAACTAAACTAATCGCCCTTCTTTCATCAATATTAAATTCTTTTCCAGCCAAACGATTTTCTATACCTTGATTAACACTAGCCAAATTAGAAACGTGAACCTTATTAAAAATTCCCTCTCGTTCCGAGGAAAAAGCCACATTAATTGCGTTAAAATTGTCTGTAGGAATGGGAATCCCGCCTTTGCCTTGATTGCCAGCAATAGTATACACAACATCATGAACACGACTAGACCAGTCAATACATAAAGTTAGTAAAGCATTACCATCTAATATAGCTTCTGGTCGAGGATCACGATCAAGAGGTTCACCAAAACTCAAATTAATCGCCCGGACATCACCACCATTTTGTAAAGCAATGTGTTGTGCTGATAAACACTCCTCCGGTTGACCAATTTTTTTTGTAGATCCTACAGCCGAAGAATATAGTCGCGCATTGGTGGCTACACCAGGAAAAGCCTTATCCTGACTCACCATTACACCAGAAACATTATAGGCATGAGGATCAACACCAACATTAGATTTAGCGGGGAGATTACGTGAAAACACAGCAAATGGAGATACAGCCCGATTTTTAGACACAGCCTTATCCCAGCCAAACATCCCTGGACGACCAATTTCCACTTGACCAATAGCAATTTTCCGCCCAGTCAAATTATAGGGAGCTTGATGTAGTTTCAGCGCATCAATACCATTAGCACCTAAAAAATTTGCAAACTTCACCCCAGCAAAGACAGGTAAAGTCAAACAAGAAAAACCTAAACTCCAAAAAATTAGCCAATTTTTATTCATAGCCGCTTGTTACTCCCTTCCCAAATCAAGATTTATCTTCTTCCTTCCTTCCTTCGTGTCCTTCGTCCCTTCGTGGTTCATTTAATCCATATTCTTCCAGTGGGAAAGGAAACAAGAGAGAGCAATTTTATTTTTAATTTTCATTTTTGAATTAATTTTTAACAATTTCCCATATTTTGTTACGATGCTTACAGACGAAGACGCTTAAAAACCCACTAGCCATGACCCAAAATTCATCTCAAAAGTCTATAGTTATCGCTCCTTCCATCCTATCAGCAGATTTTAGCCGTCTAGGTGACGATATTCGCGCCGTAGACAAAGCTGGAGCAGATTGGATTCACGTTGATGTAATGGATGGACGTTTCGTTCCTAATATTACAATAGGTCCTCTGATTGTGGAGGCGATTCGTCCCGTCACAACCAAACCTCTGGATGTCCACTTGATGATTGTGGAACCAGAAAAGTATGTAGAAGGTTTTGCTAAAGCTGGCGCTGATATTATTTCCGTACACGCAGAACATAACGCTTCCCCTCACTTACACCGTACTCTGGGACAAATCAGAGAACTCGGTAAAAAAGCTGGAGTTGTCCTTAATCCTGGTACACCTTTAGAGTTAATTGAATATGTTCTAGAATTGTGCGATTTAGTGCTAATTATGAGCGTTAACCCCGGTTTCGGTGGTCAAAGCTTCATTCCTAGTGTAGTTCCTAAAATCCGCAAGTTACGTCAAATGTGCGATGAACGCGGTTTAGATCCTTGGATTGAAGTTGACGGGGGACTAAAAGCTAATAATACTTGGCAAGTTTTGGAAGCTGGCGCTAATGCTATTGTAGCGGGTTCGGCTGTTTTCAATGCTCCTGATTATGCTGAGGCGATTACCAATATCCGTAACAGTAAGCGTCCGACTCCAGAATTAGCTGCTGTTTAATTTAATACTTGTGATTAATTAAAACCTAGATCCCCGATTTCTTAAAGAAATCGGGGATCTATTTTATTTTTGATAAAATTTGATGCACTCTGGAATTTGGTTTCAGGGTGATATTTGCGTAATTTTTCTTGGTTTACTGCAATATAAATATAAAATAATTTCAGTAATTTTGACATATTGGTTATTTCTAATTGTGATTTAATGAGATTAGTTGAGTAGCTTAGTATAAAAATTGTTAAGGTGTCGAGATGGGGCAATTCTCAGACTGGATGATAGTTGGTGCTTTTACCTTTGGGGTTGGTATAACTGGTTCTCTGACGGGTAGAGTAGATGCAGGTTTGTTAGGAAGCACTACAGGAGCAATTATAGGGGCTTCTGGATGACAACAGGTTGAACAAAAATTAACTACTTACAACAAGAACTTACTTGTATTTGGAGAGTGTTAAATGTCCGAAGCTAATCAGCTACTCAATTACCAATTTCTTCTACTAACACATATAGTTTGTGCAGATCAACAGATTCATTCGATTCATTCAGAAGAAGCTAAGGGTTTACGTGAATTAGCAGAGGAAGCAAATATTGGAGAAACCGCTTTACTAGAGATGGAAAAGATTTTGTCGCAAGAGGATAAATGTCTTTCTTTAGATTTTCTTGGGGGTAAAATTCCTCATGGAAAGCAACGCGAGACGATGCAACAATTACTCACAATGGCTCATATTGATGGTTATTTTGCTCCTTTAGAAAAGGAAATGATCTATAAAATAGGTCAATTTTGGCATTGGTCAAAAAATGATATAGACAAAATAATTCAAGAAGCAAAAAGTAAACAACCACGAAAAGATAATCAAGATAATGATGAGGAAGAATTATCTTTAGCTGCTCGGTTTCTAGAAAATGAATATAAATCAGGTTTATCACGCGCCATCATTAATTTAGTTGTCAAAATTGCTCCTGATCCTATAAAAGCAACAGTCTCTAAATTAGAGAGAGAAATACTAATTAAAAGTCCAGAGTATGACAAAGCCATAGAACATTGCAGCAAAATTGCTAGAGAAGATTATGATTTTGCATATAAAGCACTATTTAACGTTGATTCTGCACTCAAAAGTTTAGCCAAAAATCTCGAAAATACTATTAAGCAAATACAAAATAAAACTACTGAAAAAGGTCAAGCAAATACTGCTAAAGATGTGGCTGAACAATTATAACTTAGTAGAAAAGCATTGAGAGAAGACATTATTGCGGAAAAATTCAATACCTATCGTTTTGCAGATTACAAAGAACAGGTAATAGAATTATTAATGAGAGTCTGTACTGTTAGCGTGGAAACAATGAATATAATTAAATGTCTGAATCAGGATACCCAGGATTAGAGGATTAACAGGATTAAGAAATATAATAATGTCTGAATCAGGATATCCAGGATTAAAGGATTTGCAGGATTAATGAATAGAATATCCTGTTAATCCTTAAATCCTGTAAATCCTGATATGGCTAACGCCACGCTACGCTATCAGACAATGAATTTGAAATTATCAGAATCAGAATAACCAAGATTAATAAATATTGACCCAGAAACAATTGAACCTATAATCACAATAATGTTGGGTTTCCTTGCGTCAACCCAACCTACGGAAGTTAATGAAAATGAGTTTAATTAATGCTATATCAATAGCTAACTATTAGTAACTTATACTCTGCTGCTTCTTTGCCATAATCCCCATAAATAAATGGCAATAATTGCCCCAATAACTGCCACTATTACCCCAGGAATACTTAAAGATGCGGATGTCAGTTGTAAAGTCCCTGTGCGGAGGAGAGTAAATAGAGTACCACCGATAAAAGCACCAACGATACCTAATATCATGGTGGATATCATTCCCCCACCTTGATAACCAGGATAGATTGATTTGGCAAGTACACCAGCTAATAGTCCTAAAATTATCCAAGTAATAATATTCATGGATGTCCTCAAAAATTTGACTTTGGTTATGTCAAATTTATCAAGGCTTAATGTTATTTATTTCTACCTAATGACATAAACCGGATGAATCAAAAGGTATGTAGTTTTGCTCTCTCCATTAATCATCACTACATACCAATTTTAATTAAATAGAACGAGAGAATTTTGTCTCTCTTGTTCTTGTATGAGTATCGAAAAGAACCGCAATATTTCTGACTAGCAATCTACCAATATCAGTAATATGAATTTCATTTGCTAATACATTTACTAATCCGTCCGCTTGTAGAGGTGCTAATTCTTTGAGTTCATAGCCAAAATATTTATCAAAATTGATATGATATTTTTGCTCAATCTTTGATTTATTGAGATGAAAGTGTGACATTATGGACATAATTACATCCCGTCTAATAATGTCATCATGAGTTAGTTTAATGCCTTTACTGGTAGGAATCACACCACTCGCAACGGCTTTGTAATAATCCTTTAATTCTTTATGATTTTGAGCATAGGCATCTTCTAACATACTAATAGATGTAGCCCCAAAACCAAATAATTCCGTTTCTGCGTGGGTAGTATAACCTTGGAAATTACGTTTGAGTGTGCCTTGACGTTGTGCTATTGCTAATTCATTGTTATTTTTAGCAAAATGATCCATCCCAATAAACAAATATTCGTTATTAGTTAATTCCTCAATTGTCATTTTGAGAATATCTAACTTTTCTTCTGCTCCTGGTAATGCTGTTTGGGGAATCATTTTTTGCACAGGTTTAATCCAAGGTACATAGGCAAAATTAAACACGACAATTCTATCAGCATCTAAAGCCATTGTCTTGTGTAATGTTTCCCGGAAAGTTGCCAAAGTTTGATAAGGTAAACCATAAATTAAGTCTACATTGACACTATCAAATTTAGCCTCTTTAATCCAACTCATGACATCGTAAAGTAGTGCTTCTGGTTGAATCCGATTCACTGCTTTTTGGACTTCTGGATTAAAATCTTGAATCCCAAAACTAATCCGATTAAAGCCAATATCTCTTAGAAATAAGATATAATCTCTATCTACATAACGGGGATTAATTTCAATAGAAACTTCTGCATTTTCAGCAATATGGAAATTACGGGTAATATTTTTCCAGAGAAATTCTACTTGCTCAAGTTCTAAATAATTTGGTGTACCTCCACCCCAATGAATTTGCAGAACTTCGCGGTTATTGTCAATTAAAGCTGCGGTATTTTTGATTTCCTGTTCCAAATGTTCCAGATATGGTATAGCCATATTCTTGTTATTAGTAATCACTGTATTACAACCGCAGAAATAACAAGCACTTTGACAAAAAGGAATATGGAAATACAAAGATAGGGGAGTTTCTCGGTGATTAGAAGCGGTAATTGCCGCTTGGAAATCTTTTGCAGCGAAATTTTCACTTAATTCTGTTGCTGGAGGATAACTTGTGTATCTAGGAGCGCGAGTGTCATACTTTTGAATTAGATCAAAATCAAACTTAACACCAGGTAGTAGAAAAACCATTACAGCCTCCAAATAAGTGTGAGTATATGTTCTAGTGGTTGAGAGAAATTATGATAATTTTCTCAATTTATTGTTGTAGGTTAGGATTTAATAGTTAACAAATAGAATGGTTAGAAATTCTATTTGTATCTCTTGCGTTATCTGTGGCTAGTTTGATTTTCTTTTTAACGAACCACTACAGACGCAGAGAGCGCAGAGATTAAGAAGAATAGATATTTTTAGGGTTTCTATATAATTCATCACTGTATAAACTAATTGAGTGATGAATTATATTTTTGTAATTATGCAGAGACTTAGGTTAA
This sequence comes from Nostocales cyanobacterium ELA583, assembly GCA_037131225.1. Taxonomy (GTDB): domain Bacteria; phylum Cyanobacteriota; class Cyanobacteriia; order Cyanobacteriales; family Nostocaceae; genus Dolichospermum. The sequence continues at coordinate 6,666 of JBAXRM010000128.1, forward strand.
ATCATTGTAAGTAGCTCTACCAAGAGCTTCTATTAGAATAACTTCTAGCTCTTTAAGTATCTGCATATTGAGTTTGAAAGCATGGTTAGCTTCTGCCACAATTTTGTCAGTGGTTATATCATCAACTGAGACTTTATCTAATGCTTGACGATACTTTTCCTTAAAAGCTTGCTTGTCTGGAATTTGCTGAAAATTGTAAAAGGAAGTTCCTTCATGTCCAGAAAGTTTTAAGGCTGACTGAGCAATTTTTTGTAGCATTTGTCCACCAGAAAGATCACCCAAATAACGAGTATATGAATGAGCTAACAATAGTGCAGGTTCATGTTCAGAAATTTGGTTGATACGCGCAATATAAGCCTGAGCAGCGGGTGAAGGGGTGATGCGTTTATGCCACTGACTCCCATAATAAAATAACATATCTTGTTCTAGGGAAGATTGGCGATTTAGTTCAGGAAAATAAATCAAACTAATAACAGAATGCTGTTTATGTTTCTCAATTGCTGCTTCTAGTTCACTATAAACAAAATAGAAATTTCTCAACAACTGAATAAAACAATCTCTATCTACAACTCCTTGGACAAAACATTTCATGAAGCCAAGATTTTCTGAATCTGTATGTGCTTGTTGTGTTCCTACACGCAGTTTCATTGCTAAATCGTTACTCATTATTACTTCCTTCTTGTTTACGTGTCAGGGTTTGTAAATTTCATCGGCTTGTTTATCAATTCACAGCCGACATCATCAGAAAAAATTGCTATTCTAGGAGGATATGGATTCTGCATAATTTTCCAGCACAAATTACTACCGATGCAGATTTCGGCTATTTTTACGACTCCTAAAATTATTTAACTCTTATTCTTTATATAACTATAAATCCATTCATATTTATTTATGGTTTCATAAATACATTTGGTTAGTAAATAGGTATTTTAACTATACGAAAATGATAGATGATTCAGTAATTTTGTAAGAATTAGTTTCAATAGTTTAACTGATGACTAATAACAAATAATTATGCTTATATAATTTTAAGGCATACAATGGTAAAGGGACTACTATGGTTAATTCGTTGGATAAACCCTCAGTGGAGTTAGGGAAATCAGGTGTAAAAGTACCAGTTCAAGAAACATTATTAACACCCCGTTTTTATACCACTGACTTTGATACAGTGGCAAAAATGGATATTTCTGAAAATGAACCAGAATTAAGGGCTATAATTGACGAACTCAAAGCAGATTATAACCGTCATCACTTTGTGCGAGATGATGAATTCAAGCAAGGGTGGGATCACATTGTTGGTGAAAAACGACTGGCTTTCATTGATTTTTTAGAACGTTCTTGTACTTCGGAATTTTCCGGGTTTTTACTGTTTAAAGAATTATCTCGTCGTCTCAAGGATAGTAAGCCTTTGCTATCAGAAGCATTTGCTTATTTAGCACGAGACGAAGCCCGTCATGCGGGATTTTTGAATAAGTCAATGGCAGATTTTAACCTTTCCCTTGACTTGAGTTATCTCACTAAAAATCGTACCTATACATTTTTCCCCATAGAGTGGGTTATTTACACAGTTTATCTATCGGAAAAAATAGGTTATTGGCGTTATATTTTGGTATATCGTCACATGGAAAAAAATCCAGAATACCAGTTTTATCCTTTATTTCGGAAGTTTGAAAGCTGGTGTCAAGATGAGAATAGACACGGTGATTTTTTCAAAGCTTTGTTACGTTCTCAACCTAAATTATGGAATAATTGGAAATCTCGGTTATGGGTGCGGTTTTTCTTGATAACTGTGTTTGCTACCCACAGTATGACAGTATTTGAAAGAGGAAATTTCTATGAAATATTAGGTATGCACCCTCGCAAATACAATAATCAGGTAATTGAGGAAACTAACAGAACCGCAGCTAAAGCATTTCCGATTATTTTAGATACCAATCATCCTTACTTCTTCTGGTATTTAGAACAATGCGCTGTCTATAATCAGAAAATAATTGATCTCAAAGATGTGAATGATTGGGGAATTGTGAAATTTTTCCAAAAAATTTCCTTCACTTTGATGATTTTTTGGTATATGTTCAAGGTCTTTCTAATTAAACCCATTGACACAGAAGCAACTCGCAAACAAGTTTGTTAATTAGGTAATGGGTAATGGGTAATGGGTAATAGAAAATAATTATTTACCAATTACCAATTACCTTATTTTTTATTCTTTAATTGAAATGGCGTATATTTTCCCCCCAAAGCTTCAACAATAACGCGGGTATTGAGTTCCATCATTTTTATATAAGTATCACCATTACTGCCTTTTGCGCCAATAGAATCAGAATAAAGTGCAGTTGGTGCTAATTTTACCCCTGCTTCTTCAGCTACTGTTTTAATTAAAGCTGGGTTAATTGTCGTTTCCGCAAATATAGCAGGAACACCGATTTTTTTAACTGATTCAACTAATTTTTTCACAGTTTGGGCGCTGGGTTGTTCTTCCGTACTAATGCCGATTAAAGTTCCAGCAATTGCGATTTTATAAGCGTTTCCGTAATATTGAAAAGCATCATGGGTAGTAATTAATTTACGTTTATCTGCGGGAATAGTTTGGATTTGTTGAATAATCCAAATATGTAATTGCTGTAATTCATCAATTAGCTTTTGGGCATTTTGGGTAAATTTATTTTTATCTTCTGGTGACAATTCAATTAAACTATCTCGAATTGCTTTCACCATAGAAATAACATTTTCTGCACTTCCCCAAACGTGAGGATCTGGAACAATTTGTCCTTTACCTTTATCTAACTTTAAAGATTTCACAACTTCCCCCACAGGGATTTTTTTTGCTTTCCCTCCAGTCGCATTCATTAACTTAATCAGTCCCGGTTCTAAATTGTAACCGTTATATAAAATCAAATTAGCTTTTTCCAAAACTCGACTATCTGCGGGTACAGGTTCGTAAACGTGAGGGTCTGCACCTGGTTTGAGAATACCCGTAATTTGTACTTTTTCTCCTCCCACCTCTTCAGCCAAATCAGCAATAATTGTACTAGTTGCTACAACCTGCGGCTTAGTATTTCCCTGGGGTTGGGAGTTGGGAGTACAACCCATTAAGGACAAAGATAACAACATTCCTAGACAAAGGGGATTAAGTAAAGAGAACCTAACCCCCAACCCCTTCCCTGCGAGGGAAGGGGAGTAAGAATAAAAGCCTCTCTCCTCACAGGGGAGAGGTTTGGAGAGGGGTTTCAGTAATAAGTCGTACATTGTATTAAGTATTAGTTTCATTTATCTGAGATATTACTTCTAATTATAGATATTCTCATATTTCTCTCATTTTTATGATAAGCTCAAAAAATAAGTATTTTAACTAAGGTTATGCAAAACGTTTCTTTTTACCAAAAATTTAGCCTATCTCCCCAAAATAAAGTAGATATACCGACACAAGTTATGAAATCCTCAACAGCAATTAATATTACTCATGTAGGCGTAAATTACCGCGCTCAAGAAGCACTTAGGGATGTTAATTGCATAATTAAACCAGGAAAAATCACAGGGATTTTTGGGCCTAATGGTGCGGGTAAAAGTACATTAATGAAAGCTATTTTAGGATTAGTTCCCATGAGTAGCGGTCAAGTTTTATACGAAAATCAGCCTTTAATGCAGCAACTAGAGAAAGTTGCTTATGTGCCACAACGTAGCCAAATTGACTGGAATTACCCCGCTACAGTATGGGATATAGTCATGATGGGACGTGTCAAAAAAACAGGATGGTTACGTAGTTTCTCCACAGTTAGCCGTCAAGTAGCAAAAGCAGCATTAGCAAGAGTGGGAATAGAAGAATTAAAAAATCGTCCCATTGGTGAACTTTCAGGAGGACAACAACAACGGGTATTTTTAGCTAGGGCTTTAACTCAAGAAGCGGATATTTTCTGTTTTGATGAACCCTTTGTAGGGATAGATCAAAAAACCCAAGCCATCATATTTGAAGTCTTTCAAGAACTAGCAAAAGCGAATAAAATCGTCTTAATAGTTAATCATGACTTAGGCGAATCTATCACCCATTTTGATGATTTAATCTTACTAAACTGTGAATTAATCGCCACAGGTTCACGCCAACAAGTCTTAACAGAAGATAACTTACATCGGGCTTATAGTGGCAAAGTCATGTACTTTTCCGACGCAGCATAATAAGAACCCCACCCCCAACCCCCTCCCCGCAAGCGAGGAGGGGACTATTCCTCGTTCCCATACTCTGTATGGGAATGAATTATAGAAGACTCTGGCTTCTATCATACTAGAGGAATACTAGAGGCAGAGCCTCAATATAGCATTCCTAGTCAGAGACTAGGAACGAGATGATCTTCTCTTCTCCTCTCTTCTCTTCTCTTCCTTCGTGTCCTTCGCTCCTTCGTGGTTCATTTTCATCTATGCTTCAAGCACTAATAGAACCGTTGCAATATGGCTTCATGCAGCGTTCCTTAATCATCGCCATATTAGTAGGCTTATTGTGTGCCATCGTCGGTAGTTATTTAATGGTACAACGCCTCGCATTGCTGGGAGATGCTATTAGTCATTCAGTATTACCAGGGCTTGCTATAGCCTTTATGATCGGTGCTAATATCTTTGTCGGAGCGTTTATTGCTGGTGTTTTAAGTACAATGGCCATAGCGGTAATTAAAACCCGATCTCCGATTAAAGAAGATGCTGCTATGGGCATAGTTTTTTCTGCTTTTTTTGCTCTGGGAGTTACTTTAATTACAGTCATTCAAAAGGATAATAAAATTGATTTGAATCACTTTCTTTTTGGTAATATTTTAGGGGTTACTGTTGATGAAGTTAGAGATACAGCTATTATTGCAGCTATTGTTTTAATGGTAGTTTTCTTATTATATAAAGAACTGTTATTTTACACATTTGATCCTTTGGGCGCACAAGCTGCTGGTTTACCAGTCAATCGCTTAAACTTTGGTTTAATGTTGTTGATTGCTTTAACAATTGTTGCCAGTATGAAAGCTGTAGGAGTGATTTTAGTATTATCACTTTTAATTACCCCTGGTGCAACTGCTTATTTGTTAGTAAAACGGTTACATGAAGTGATGATTTTAGGAGCGGTAATTGGGGTAATTTCTAGTATTAGTGGAATGTATCTCAGCTATTTTTATAATTTACCTTCTGGTCCGGCGATTGTGTTAGTTGTTTCGGGTTTGTTTACATTGGCTTTGTTGTTTAGTCCTCGACATGGGATTTTGATTCCTAGTGTGAATAGAAGATAAATCTGATTATGGAAGTTAGAAATTAATTATCAATACAACTAATAATCGCTACATATCCAGAGATTAAGATGCGGTAAGCTAACAAAAGCAGTTTTTAACCTCAGAACAATGACAGCAAATAGTCCCACGATTTTGGCTTTAGACTTTGATGGAGTGGTTTGCGACGGACTAATTGAATATTTTGAGGTAGCATGGCGTACCTACTGTCAAATTTGGTCACCAGCTAACGACACACCACCAGATGATTTAGCTTTGAGATTCTATCGTTTACGTCCTGTAATTGAAACAGGTTGGGAAATGCCCGTTTTAATTAAAGCCTTAATTGAGGGTTTTTCTGATGATCAAATTCTCCAATCATGGACAAACATCACTCCCCAAATCTTAGCAGCAGATAATCTAGAAGCAAAGGCAGTTTCGACAAAATTGGATCATCTACGAGATGAATGGATTCAGACAGATTTAAATGGTTGGTTGAGTCTGCATAGATTCTATCCTGGTGTGATTGAAAGACTTAAACTAACTCTTGAAAGTACAGTTCAGTTATATATTGTCACTACCAAAGAAGGGCGATTTGTCAAGCAATTATTACAACAAGAAGGAGTTGATTTACCACCAGAAAATATTTTTGGTAAAGAAATAAAACGCCCAAAATATGAAACCTTGCGCGAATTACTCAAGAAAGCAAATACCCAAACTGCAAGTTTGTGGTTTGTGGAAGATAGATTAAAAACATTACAATTAGTCCAACAGCAATCAGACTTAAATCATGTCAAACTTTTCTTAGCCGATTGGGGTTATAACACTCAACCAGAACGGGAAGCAGGAAAAAATGATCCACGCATTCAGCTAATATCACTTTCCCATTTTGCTCACGATTTTTCCACTTGGCTATAAACCTAGTAAACCTAGATCCCCGACTTCTTTAAGAGGATGTTTGGAAAGTTTTTAATGTATAAATAAACCCCTCTTGTAAACCTCTCCCCGAAGCGGGGAGAGGCTTTGAAACCCCCCTTCCTAGCCCCTTCCCA